>NZ_JAALEB010000337.1:0-2818 GCF_014145165.1 Dietzia sp. Cai40
CGATCCCGCGTCCGCCAGTTCCGCGGCGAGGTCCGCGGCCGAGACGGTGGGGACGTCGTCCAGGTCGGCCGGTCGGACCGCGCAGGTCTCGTCGGTGCCCTCCGGCAGGGACGTCACCGGGGCACGGGACGGGTCCGGCCGGATGGTCACGGTCCGGTGGGTGGTCTCGAGGAGGTCCATCAACACGAGCCGGCCGAGCAGTGGCCGGCCGGCCCCGGTGATCAGCTTGACCGCCTCCATCACCATCATCGACCCGACCGTTCCGCACAGTGCGCCCACGACGCCGGCCTCGGCGCAGCTCGGAACGGAACCGGGCGGCGGCGGGCCCGGGTAGAGGTCGCGGAGGGTGACGGGGTCGACGGGCGCGGGCGGGCGCGACCAGAAGACGGCGAGCTGGGCCCGGAAGCGGTCGATGGTCCCCCAGACGACCGGGATCCCGGCGATCTCGCAGGCGTCGGAGACGAGGTACCGGGTGGCGAAGTTGTCGCTTCCGTCCATCACCAGGTCGTGACCCTCGAGGAGGGCGTCGATGTTCACCGCGTCGAGACGGGCGTGGACCGCCTCGACCCTGACCCCGGGTGCCAACTCGGCCAGTCGATCCCGGGCCGACTCGACCTTCGGGCGGCCGATGGCCGGTACGGAGTGGATCACCTGCCGTTGCAGGTTGCCGAGGTCCACCTCGTCGTCGTCGATCACGGTGATCCGCCCGACACCCGCCGCGGCGAGGTACATCAGGACCGGCGCGCCCAGTCCCCCCGCGCCCACCACGAACACCGACGCGGCGCGCAGGCGACGCTGCCCCTCGTCACCGATGGCCCCGAGAAGGAGATGCCGGGAGTAGCGCGCGCGCTCCTCCGCCGAGAGCTGCGGCACCGGATCCACGAGCGGTGGGAGCGCCCCGGACACCCCGCCGGTCACGGGGTTCACCGGGCCACCGGCGGGCCGTCGGGGAACGGCCATGCGTTGTACAGGCAGGTGTCGTCGTTGTCCGGGACCACACCCTCGTTGTCGAGCAGGAAGATCTCGTTGTTGGCGACCCCGAGGGTCTGTTGCATCATGATCGGCGCGAGCGCTCCGTCCGCGGGGCACGGCTCGTGATCCGGGTAGCCGATCGCGTGGCCGACCTCGTGGTTGACGAGGTACTGGCGGTAGGACCCGATGTCCCCCTGGAAGGACCGCGCACCCCGGATCCACCGGGCCAGGTTGAGGTAGACCCTCTCGGTGGACGGGTTGTAGCAGCTGGTCTCGAGCTCGATCTCGTATCCGCAGTTCTCGCGGACCGTGAGGGGACTGGCGAGTGTCACCCGGAACGCGGGCTCGTCCCGGGCCGTGCGCCGGAACGCCACGGCCCCGTCCGCCGTCCAGCTCTTGGGATTGGCCAACGTCGCATCCACCATCCGGGCCACCGAGTCGTCGCCACCGAAGTCCGTCGTGTCGACGCCCTCCTCGACCTCGACGGTGTAGGTGAACTGCTCGGCGTCGGGACGCCCGACACGGTCCGTGCCCCCGGGCACGATCCGGAACCGACCCTCGCCGGCCTCGGCGAACGGTCCACCGTCCGGCAGCTCCCCGCTCGGGGGCACCTCACCCCGGGGTGGCTCCCCCATGAGCGCCGGCGTCTCCTCCGCCTCGCCGACGGCCGCGCCGTCGCCCGCCCCGGTACCCGTCACGGAGTCGGCTATCACGAGTGCCGTCAGGACGACCAGCACCGGGATCGCGTACGCCCGCCAGCCCCACGTGGTGAAGAACCGACCGACGGGGCTCTGCTTGCGCAGGTGGTCCCTGGCGCCGGGGACCGAGCGACGACGACCGGGGGTCGTCTCCTCCGCCGGGTCCCACGGGGCCCGCAGCGGCTCACCGCGGGGAGGGTAGTACGGAGAGCGGTCCCCGCGGTGTGCCGGAGCGTCAGCCCGCGAGGTGGACCCGGCGTCGACACCGTCCGACGTCCGGCGACGGCCGTCGCTCATCCGCACACCTCCACGTCCGCTCCGGTCAGGCTCGAGTCAAGGTCTCCACGATCCCACATCCCGAGGTGGTCGCCTTCTCCGGCACTCCGCCCGTACGGGTATTGTCCGTCTGGCCCGGTCGACCGTCGACCCGACGCCCGGGAGGACAGGAGCCAGACGATGACAAGCCCGGGCGGACCGTCCCCGACGGCTCCGGGGCGCGCCAGGGCGACCCGGCTGCCCCGAGGAGCCCGACGACGCCAGCTCCTCGACGCGGCGGGGACCGTGTTCGTGGACCAGGGTTTCCACGCCTCCGGGATGGACGACATCGCCGTCCTGGCCGGGGTCTCCAAACCGGTGCTGTACCAGCACTTCGATTCCAAGCGCGACCTGTACATCGAGGTGCTGCGGCATCACGTGGACGAGCTCCTCGGCCGCATCCGGGCGGCGCTGGACTCGACCTCGGACAACCGGCGTCGCGTCGAGGCGGCGGTCGACACGTTCTTCGCGTACGCCGATTCCGACACCCGCGGCTTCCGGCTGGTGTTCACCTCCGAGTCCGGCGACGAGGAGGTCCGGCGCGAGCTCGACCGCGCCACCGACGGCTGCATCGACGCCGTACACGACCTGGTCAGGGGCGATTCCGGGCTCGACGCGCACCGGTCGCGTCTGCTCGCGGTGGGCCTCGTGGGTGCGAGCCGGGTCAGCGCCGGCCACTGGCTCGACGCGGGCCGACCGATCTCCCGCGCCGACGCCGTCTCCACGACCGTCACCCTGTGCTGGGGCGGACTGTCGAAGATCCCTCGTCAGGGCGGGGACCGGCCCGCCCCGGACGCCTAGGAGACTGCTGAACAAGCTGTGATCTTGGCCGC
>NZ_JAALEB010000338.1:0-2506 GCF_014145165.1 Dietzia sp. Cai40
AGCGTGGAGTTCGTCCACGAGCGGGCCACCTACGCCGCTGGCGCCCAGGATCCTCGAGCGGATCTGATGCTTTCGCTGCTCGGGGCGTTCGCGGAGTTCGAGCGGGCCATCATCCGTGAACGCCAGGCCGAGGGTATCGCTATCGCCAAGGCGAAAGGTAAGTACAAGGGACGCAAACGAGTACTGACCGACGAGCAGATCGAGACGGCCCGCGCCCGCATCGAGGCAGGGGAGGGGCCGTCGGCGATCGCCCGCGATCTTGGAGTCGGGCGTTCTACGTTGTACCGCGCACTCCAACGTCACACGCAGTGAACGCCGATGAGCGGCCCCATTGCGCTGTTGCCGGGCCTGACAGCTGAACTCCAACTCCCGCTCGTGTGCGCCCCGATGGGGGTCCGTTCCGTTGTCAGTCGATTCGCGACGGGTGGCGTGTCAGGGCCATGACCTCGATGTCCATGTACGGGAACAGTGGCAGTCCCTGGAGGATCTCGTGGAGCTCGTCGCCGGACTCGACATCGAAGATGCTGATGTTGGAGTACTGGCCCACGATGCGCCAGAGCTCCCGCCACGTGCCGGAGCGCTGCAGGTCCTGGCTGTAGGCCTTCTCACGGGCCAGGGTGTCGGCGCGGACCTCAGGGTCTAGGTCGGTGGGGATGTTGACGTCCATGCGGACGTGGAACAGTGCCATCGTCGGCCTCTCCTTCTCGTGTGGTGCCGCTATCAGTGGCGGGTGAACTTGTCGACGGCGTCGTGGTCGATCTCGACGCCCAGGCCCGGCCCGGACGGCAGATGGACCCGGCCGGCCTCATAGCGGATCGGGGTGGTCACGTAGGTCTCGGCCAGCAGCAGCGGGCCGAACAGCTCGGAGCCGTAGTTGAAGCCGGGCTCGGCGCACGCGAGGTGCAGCGAGGCGACCGTCCCGATCGGCCCCTCGAGCGAGGTGGCGGCGTGGCACGCGATCCCGGCCGCGCGGGCGATCGCCACGACCTCCTTGCCACGGGTCAGTCCACCGAGTTTGGTGGTCTTCACCGCGATCACGCCGGCGGCGTCACGGCGCGCCACCTCGAGGGCGTCGTGCGGGGACTGGACAGACTCGTCTGCCATGAACTGCACGGGCAGTGAGCGGTTGAGCTCGGCCAGCACCTCGATCTGCTCGGTGGGGGTCGGCTGCTCGATCAGCTCGATGCCGGCCTCCACGAGTGCCGGGATGTGGACGTTCGCGGTGAACCGGTCCCAGCGGGCGTTGATGTCCACGCGCAGGCCGGCCCGGCCGTCGAGACGCTCGGCCAGCGCGGCGATGCGGGCCACGTCCTCGGCCGGGTCCAGGGCGCCCATCTTCAGCTTGAACGTGCGGTGCCGGTCCGAGGCCATGAGCTCGTCGATCTCCTCGACCATCTCCTCGAGCGGCATGGCACCCAGCGCCCAGGTGCACTCGATCGAGTCGCGGACCGCCCCACCGAGCAGCGATCGCACCGGCACGTCCAGCGACCGGGCCCAGGCGTCGAACATGGCGATCTCGAGGGCGGCCTTGGCGAAACGGCCCCGGGCCACCACGCCCTCCATCGCCTCCAGGACCGCCGGGATCTCGTCTACCCGCCTGCCGACCGCCACCGGGGCGAGGTACTTCTCAACCAGGACCTGCATGGTCTCGGCCGACTCGCCGCCCCACCACGGGCCGCCCGGGGTGACGCCCTCGCCGTACCCCACGACCCCGGCGTCGGTGGTCACCGAGACGAGCAGGATCGCCTGTGCGGTGGCGGTGGTCGTCGCGAACTTGTGAGGCCTGATGAGCGGCACGTCGAGGATCCGTGTCTCCACGGAGCGGATGGTCAAATCAGACATCTTTCAGCCCTTCGGGTTGGTGGACCGGCCGGTTGACCGCCGACGCCCCGGCCGCTTGGTGGCGGCCGGGGCGGGTGGCTATGAGAGACGAGGTCGTCGCCGGTCAGGCCACGTACCGCTTCTCGGAGACCGGGTCCAGGACGAAGTCGTACTCCACCTCGTCGATGCCGTCGGCGTTGGGCCGCGGGTGCAGGATCAGCTCGGGCTTGACGGCGCCGGCGACATCATCGTCGACCCACTGGCCACCCTTGAAGTACAGCTGGGTGGTGATGAGGCGCTTGCCCGGCGCGGTGACCTTCAGGTGCAGGTGGGCGGGGCGCCACGGGTGGCCGTCGTAGCTGGAGATGAACTCGCCGGTGGGTCCGTCGTGCGGGATCTGGTAGGGGGCCGGCTGGATGGTCTCGATCTCGTAGTTGCCGTCGGCATCCGTGGAGAAGGTGGCGCGCAGGTTCCACTCGGGAATGCCGAGGCCGTCGTCGAACTGCGAGTAGTAGCCGTCGGAGTCGGCGTGCCAGAGCTCGACGGACGCGCCCTCGATGCCGTTGCCGTCCAGGTCGCGGACCTGGCCCTTGAAGATCAGGGCGGTGCCCTTCTCGTCCTCACGCATCGGCATCTTTGCCTTGGAACCGAGGTTCGGGGCGTCCGGCACGTAGTACGGGCCCTC
>NZ_JAALEB010000339.1:0-2161 GCF_014145165.1 Dietzia sp. Cai40
GCGGCGGGGTGCGCGGCCGGCGCGGGCCCGTCCTTCCTGGGCGCCTGCCTGGGCGCGGACGACGAGGAGGCCTGGGAGTCGGACTGATCCGAGTCCGATCCCTTGCCGCCGCGCTTGCGGCCGCGGCGGGAGCCGGGCTCGTCGGCGTTGTGCGACTCGGTGTGGACGGGGTCGGCGTGCACGATCAGGCCACGGCCCTGGCAGTGCTCGCAGGGCGTGGAGAACGCCTCGACGAGACCCGTGCCCAGCTTCTTGCGGGTGAGCTGGACCAGCCCCAGCGAGGTGACCTCGGAGACCTGGTGACGGGTGCGGTCGCGCCCCAGTGCCTCGGTGAGCCGCCGCAGCACGAGGTCGCGGTTGGCCTCGAGCACCATGTCGATGAAGTCGATGATCACCATCCCGCCCACGTCGCGCAGGCGCAGCTGGCGGACGATCTCCTCGGCCGCCTCGAGGTTGTTCTTGGTGACGGTCTCCTCGAGGTTGCCACCCGAGCCGGTGTACTTGCCGGTGTTGACGTCGATGACCGTCATGGCCTCGGTGCGGTCGATCACGAGCGAGCCACCGGAGGGCAGCCACACCTTGCGGTCGAGCGCCTTGGCCAGTTGCTCGTCCACGCGGTGGGTGGCAAACACGTCGACGTCGGGGTTGTCGTACCGCTCGAGCCGCTCGGTCATCTCCGGTGCGACCCTCGAGACGTAGTCGTGCACGGTGTCCCACGAGGTGTCGCCCTGGATCACCAGCGACGAGAAGTCCTCGTTGAACAGGTCTCGCACCACCTTGACCAGCAGGTCGGGCTCCTCGTACAGGGCGATCGGTGTGCCGGCACCCGCGGAGGTCCGCTTCGCGGAGGCCTCGGCGATCTCGGTCCACTGGGCGGCCAGTCGTTCGACGTCCCGGCCGATCTCCTCCTCGCTGACCCCCTCTGCCGCGGTCCGGATGATCACGCCCGAGCCCTCGGGGACGACGTCCTTGAGGATCGCCTTGAGTCGACGCCGCTCGGTGTCGGGGAGCTTGCGGGAGATGCCGGTGGAGTTGCCGTCGGGCACGTACACCAGGAACCGACCGGCCAGCGAGATCTGCGTGGTCAGGCGGGCGCCCTTCTGGCCGATGGGATCCTTGGTGACCTGCACCAGGACCATGTCGCCGGGCCTGAGCGCCTGTTCGATCCGCCGGGCCTTACCGCCGAGTCCGGCGGCCTCCCAGTTGACCTCACCGGCGTACAGGACGCCGTTGCGACCGCGGCCGATGTCGACGAACGCGGCCTCCATGCTCGGGAGCACGTTCTGGACGCGGCCGAGGTAGACGTTGCCCACCATGGAGCGCGCGGACTCGGTGGTGACGAAGTGCTCCACCAGCACCTTGTCCTCCAGCACGCCGACCTGGGTCATGATCCCCTTGCCGTCGCCGCGCCTCTTCTCCCGGACCACCATCACGCGGTCGACGGACTCGCGACGGGCGAGGAACTCGGACTCGGAGAGGATGGGCTGGCGGCGGCGCCCGGCATCGCGTCCGTCGCGGCGGCGCTGGCGCTTGGCCTCGAGCCGGGTCGAACCGCTGATGCCCTGGACCTCGTCGTTCGACGAGCCCGAACCGGAGGCCTGTCCCCCACGCGCCGGTCGACGCCGCGGTTCGCGCTGCTCCTGGGCGTCCGTGTCGGTGGAGTCGTCGCCGGAGGCCTGGGTGTCGTCGTTGCCCGAACCCCCTCCACGACGACGACGCCGGCGACGCCGACGCGAGCCGGACGGTGACCCGTCGGAGTCGTCCGAGTCGTCATCCGAGGAGTCGTCCCCCGATCCGGACCGCCCCTCGGCGCGATCGGACGAGTCGGTGTCGGGACGGGAGTCGTCTCCGCCGGAGCCCCCGCCGCCGGACTCGTCCCGGTCGTCCCGGTCGTCGGCGGCGTCGGACCCCTCCGGATCCCCGTCGGCCCGGTCGGTCTCGTTGTTCTGCTCGTCGATGTTCTCGCCACGTCCACGGCCGCGGCCACGACGGCCACGCCGGCGGCGACGCCCACCGCCGTCGCCGGTGTCGGTGACGTCGGAGGCCTCCGTGGGGTCGGTGGCCTCCGTGGAGTCGGTGGCGGCGTCGGAGCGCCCCCGGGTCCGCGAGTCATCCGTGGGCCCGGTGTCAGCAGCGTCGGTCCGGGCTCTGTCGGTCCGGG
>NZ_JAALEB010000033.1:0-11543 GCF_014145165.1 Dietzia sp. Cai40
CGCAGGCCAGCCACGCCACTTGTTCAGCAGTCTCCTAGACCGTGAAGCCGATCGCCCGGAGCTGTTCCCGGCCGTCGTCCGTGATCATCTGAGGACCCCACGGCGGCATCCACACCCAGTTGAGCTCGAGGTCGTTGGCCAGGTCGGAACCCACCACCGCGCTTCGGGCCTGGTCCTCGATCACGTCGGTCAGCGGGCAGGCCGCGGAGGTCAGCGTCATGTCCACGCGCGCGATGGTGGACCCTTCGGTCTCCCCCGGGCGGACCCAGATGTCGTAGACCAGCCCGAGGTCCACCACGTTGATCCCGAGCTCGGGATCGACCACGTCGCGCATGGCCTCCTCGAGGTCGGCGACCAACGCGAGGTCCTCCTCCGACTGCTCGGGGCGATTGGGGTCGGGGCGGAATTCACCGTTGTAGACGGTGCCCGCCGCGGTCGCGTTCTCCTCCGCCGACGTCGCGTCGTCGACCGACGGGTCGTTGGCCGGGGTCATCTGCTCGGTCATGTCACTCACTCCTGATGCTGTTCGGTCTGTCGGCCGAGAGCGTCCCTGTATGCCATCCAGCCCAGCAGCGCGCACTTGACGCGCGCCGGGTATCGGGACACCCCGGACAGGGCGACGGCGTCGTCGAGGATCTCCTCGTCGCCCTCGTGCTTCCCGCGGGACGAGATCATCTCGTGGAAGGCGTCGTAGGCCTCGAGGGACTCCGACACCGTGCGGCCGACGATGAGGTCGGCCATCATCGAGGTGGACGCCTGGCTGATCGAGCACCCCTGCGCGTCGTAGGACACGTCCTCGATCGTCGACCGGTCGTCGGAGAGTTGCAACCGCAGCGTCAGCTCGTCGCCGCAGGTCGGGTTGACGTGATGCACCTCGGCCCCGAAGGGCTCCCGCAACCCGCTGTGGTGCGGATGTCGGTAGTGGTCCAGGATGACTTCCTGGTACATCTGTTCGAGCTTCACGACCGCGCACCTCCCACTCCGAAGAACTGCTGGGCCCGGCGCAGCGACCGGGCGAGCACCTCGACCTCGTCGAGGGTGTTGTACAGCGCGAACGAGGCCCGGACCGTGGACTGCACGCCCAGTCGGCGGTGCAGCGGCCACGCACAATGATGTCCCACCCGTACCGCGACACCGTCGTCGTCCAGGACCTGGCTCACGTCGTGGGCGTGGACGCCGTCGACCACGAAGGAGACGGCACCGCCCCGCGCGACCATGTCACGGGGACCGACGATCCGGATGCCGGGGATCTGGCCGAGGGCCTCGAGGGTGGCCGCGGTGAGCGACTCCTCGTGACGGGCGACCGTCTCCATCCCCACGCTTTCGAGGTAGCGCACGGCGGCGGCGAGGCCCACGGCCTGCGACACCATCGGCACACCGGCCTCGAACCTCTGGGGCGGGTCGGCGTAGGTCGACTTCTCCATGGTCACGGTGGAGATCATCGATCCGCCCGTGAGCACCGGCGGCATGGCCCGGAGCAGCTCCCGACGTCCGTAGAGCACGCCGATGCCGGTGGGACCGAGCATCTTGTGTCCCGAGAACGCGGCGAAGTCCACCCCGAGTCCGTGGAAGTCCACGGCCATGTGCGGGACGGACTGGCACGCGTCCAACACGACGAGCGCGCCCACCGCCTTCGCGGCCTCGACGACGCGCGCCACGTCGGTCACCGCGCCGGTGACGTTGGACTGATGGGTCAGCGCGACGACCTTGACCGCGTCGGTCAGCCGGAGAGAATCGAGATCGATCCGTCCGTCGTCGGTCACGCCGTACCACTTCAGCGTGGCACCGGTGCGGCGGCACAACTCCTGCCAGGGCACCAGGTTGGCGTGGTGCTCGAGCTCGCTGATCACGACCTCGTCACCCGGGCCCACGGAGTACGGACCGAATCGGTCGTCCCCGAGCGCGAAGGCGACGAGGTTGAGCGCCTCGGTGGCGTTCTTGGTGAACACGAGCTCGTCCACATCGGCCCCGACGAACCCGGCGATCGCGGCGCGCGCGTCCTCGTAGGCGTCGGTGGCCTCCTCGGCCAGTTGGTGTGCGCCCCGGTGGACGGCCGCGTTGGAGCTCAGGAGGAAGTCCCGCTCCGCGTCGAGTACCGGGATCGGGCGCTGCGAGGTCGCCCCGGAATCCAGGTAGACCAGGGGCTTTCCGTCACGGACCGTCCGCTGCAGGATCGGGAAATCCGAGCGGACGGCCGTGATGTCGAGGGTCGAGGTCATGTTCTCCCAGCTGTCCGATCAGGCGTTCGCGGGCGTGAGGTACTTCTCGTACCCCTCGGCCTCGAGCTCGTCCGCCAACTCCGCCCCACCGGAGGCGGCGATCCGGCCGTCCACGAAGACGTGGACGCGGTCGGGCGTGATGTACCGAAGGATGCGGGTGTAGTGCGTGATGAGGAGGATTCCGCCGTTCTCCTCCGACCGGTAGCGGTTCACGCCGTCCGACACCACGCGCAGCGCGTCCACGTCGAGACCGGAGTCGGTCTCGTCGAGCACGGCGATCTTGGGCTTGAGCAGATCCAGCTGGAGGATCTCGTGGCGCTTCTTCTCGCCGCCGGAGAAGCCCTCGTTGACGCTGCGCTCGGAGAAGGCCGGATCGAAGTCGAGGTCGGACATGGCCTCCTTGACCTCCTTGACCCAGTGCCGCAACTTGGGTGCCTCGCCCCGGACCGCGGTGGCCGCGGTGCGCAGGAAGTTGGCGGTCGAGACCCCGGGGATCTCGGTCGGGTACTGCATGGCCAGGAACAGGCCGGCGCGGGCGCGCTCGTCGACCTCCATCGACAGGACGTCCTCGCCGTCGAGCGTGACGGTCCCGCCGGTGACCTCGTACTTGGGGTGGCCGGCGATGACGTAGGCGAGGGTCGACTTGCCGGAGCCGTTGGGGCCCATGATGGCGTGGGTCATCCCCGACTCGATGGTCAGGTCGACGCCCTTGAGGATGTCGACGGTCTCGGCCGAGTCGGCCGTTGCCGCGACGCGGGCGGTCAGGCCCTTGATCTCGAGAATGGTCATTGGTGTGCTCGCAATCTTTGTGAAGTCTTCGGGGGTGGTCTCTCGGGGGTCTGGGATCAGATCCCGGAGGACTGCAGTTCCAGCTCGACGGCCTCGGCGATCCGCTCACGTACCTCCGGCACGCCGATGCGGTTGATCACCTCTCCGAAGAAGCCACGGACGACCAGTCGCCGGGCGACGTCCTCGGCGATACCCCTGGACATGAGGTAGAACAGGTGCTCCTCGTCGAATCGTCCCACCGCGCTGGCGTGGCCGGCGCCGGCGATCTCACCGGTCTCGATCTCGAGGTTCGGCACCGAATCCGCGCGGGCCCCGTCGGTGAGGACGAGGTTGCGGTTCATCTCGTAGGTGTCGGTCCCCTCGGCGGCGGCGCGGATGAGGACCTCGCCGATCCACACGGTGTGGGCGTCGGGCAGGTTCGACGACGCATCGCCCTGCAGAGCGCCCTTGTAGAGGACCCGCGAGGTGCAGTGGGGAACAGAGTGGTCGACGAGCAACCGGTGTTCGATGTGCTGGCCGTCGTCCGCGTAGTACAGACCGTTGATGTTCACCGTGCCCCCGGGGGCCGTGAACGTCGCCAGTGGTGCGATCCGGACGAGTTCGCCACCGAAGGTCACCGCGGTGTAGGTGAGGGTCGAGTCGCGACCGACCTGCAGGTGGTGATTGGCCATGTGCAGCGCGTCGTCATCCCAGTCCTGGATGAGCACCACTTCGAGGTGGGCCGAGTCGCCGACGATGAACTCGACGTTCTCGGCGACCGTCCCCCCGCCGCGCTGGTCCACCACGAAGGTGGCGTTGGCGAACGGCTCCAGGCGGATCTGGGCGTGGCCGTAGGCAAGTTCGCCCTCCCCCGGTCCGTCGACCGTCACGTACACGGGGTCGGCCAGGACGGTCTCCTTGGCCACGGTCAGCACGGTCGCGGTGTCGACGGAGCTGAAGGCCTGCGCCGCGACGCGGTCCCGGGGTGCCCCGGCCTCGCCGATCCGCTTGTCGTCGGTCCCGACGCTCTCGACGGTCAGTCCGTCACGCTCGGCGACGGAGACGAGCAGGTTCCCGGTGGCCGTGACGCGCGATCCGTCGTGGATGCCGCGCAGCCGCTTGAGCGGGGTGAAGCGCCAGATCTCGTCCTTGTGGCTCGGGACCTCGAACGCGCCGACGTCGAAGGAGGAGAACTGGTCGCCCTTGGTGGCGGTGACGGGGACGCCGTAGCGATCCGTCACCGGGGTGGGGCCGGTTCCGGTGGTGGGTGAAGTGGTGTCGGTCATGGCGGTCAGCCCACCGATCCTTCCATCTGGAGTTCGATCAGGCGGTTGAGCTCGAGGGCGTACTCCATGGGGAGCTCCTTGGCGATCGGCTCGACGAATCCGCGCACGATCATGGCCATCGCCTCGTCCTCGGCCAGTCCGCGGCTCATGAGGTAGAACAACTGGTCCTGGCTCACCTTGGAGACGGTGGCCTCGTGACCCAGGGTCACGTCGTTCTCGCGGATGTCGATGTAGGGGTACGTGTCGGACCGGCTGATGTTGTCCACCAGCAGCGCGTCGCACTCGACGTTCGACTTGGATCCCTTCGCACCGGCGTTGATCTGGATCAACCCGCGGTACGCGGAGCGACCGCCGCCTCGCGCCACCGACTTGGAGACGATGTTCGAGGAGGTGTTGGGCGCCAGGTGCAGCATCTTCGAGCCGGTGTCCTGGTGCTGACCCTCCCCCGCGAACGCCACGGAGAGGACCTCGCCCTTGGCGTGCTCGCCGGTGAGCCAGACCGCCGGGTACTTCATGGTCACCTTGGAGCCGATGTTGCCGTCGATCCACTCCATGGTGGCGCCCTCCTCGGCCCGGGCGCGCTTGGTGACGAGGTTGTAGACGTTGTTCGACCAGTTCTGGATGGTCGTGTAGCGGCAGCGGCCGCCCTTCTTGACGACGATCTCGACCACGGCCGAGTGCAGCGAGTCCGACTTGTAGATCGGCGCGGTGCACCCCTCGACGTAGTGCACGTAGGCACCCTCGTCGACGATGATGAGCGTGCGCTCGAACTGGCCCATGTTCTCGGTGTTGATGCGGAAGTAGGCCTGCAGCGGGATGTCCACCTGGACACCCGGCGGGACGTAGATGAACGAGCCGCCCGACCACACCGCGGTGTTGAGGGCGGAGAACTTGTTGTCACCGGCCGGGATCACGGAACCGAAGTACTCCTCGAAGTACTCGGGGTGCTCCTTGAGTGCGGTGTCGGTGTCCATGAAGATGACACCCTGGCTCTCGAGGTCCTCGCGGATCTGGTGGTAGACCACCTCGGACTCGTACTGGGCCGCGACGCCGGCGACCAGACGCTGCTTCTCCGCCTCCGGGATGCCGAGCTTGTCGTACGTGTTCTTGATCTCCTCCGGCAGGTCCTCCCACGAGGTGGCCTGCTTCTCGGTGGACCGCACGAAGTACTTGATGTTGTCGAAGTCGATCCCCGACAGGTCCGAACCCCATCCGGGCATGGGCTTCTTGTAGAACGTCGCCAGCGCCTTGAGTCGCTTGGCGAGCATCCACTCGGACTCGCTCTTCTTGGTGGAGATGTCACGCACCACGGCCTCCGAGAGGCCGCGCTGGGCTGTGGCACCGGCGGAGTCGGAATCGTGCCAACCGTAGTTGTACTGACCGATCGAGGCGATCCGCTCCTCATCGGTGGTCGGCTCGTGCACGGTGACGTCGGCCGTCACCTGATCTGGGGTGATGGTCATCGCACAGTCCTTTCGGGGGTCGGAACCGACGCGTCTGCGCCGGCCGCTGCGGGGATGGTCGCCGCCAGGTCACCGGCGGTCACCATCCCCGTGGGGATGTTCGTGGTGCAGGCGCAGTCTCCGCCGGCGATGGTGGCGAGGCGCTGGACGTGGGTGCCCACGATCTCGGCCACCACCTCCTGCTCGGCCTCGCAGAGTTCCGGGAACTGGGACGCGACGTTCCACACCGGACAGTGGTGCTGGCAGATCTGGAGGCCTGATCCGGCGTCCTCGATCGACGCGGCATATCCCGAATCCGAGAGGGCGACGGCGATGTCCGTCGCCGCACGCTCGACGTCCTGCGGTCCCTCGGCGGGCCGGACGTGTCCGATGACCGAGCGGACGCGCTGGCGGGCGAAGTCCGCGACGGCGGCGGTGCCGCCGACGCGTCGCAGGGCGGACAGGGCCTCCACCGCCAGGTGGTCGTACCCGTGCTGCGCGGACCTGCGGCCCGTCGCGGTGACCTGGAACGCCTTGGCCGGCCGACCGCGGGTGCCGGCCGGGCGGGTCCGGGTGGCCTCGACCTCGCCGGACTCGACCAGTTGGTCCAGATGTCGGCGGACACCGGCAGCGGTCAGCCCGAGCTCTCGTCCGATCTCTACGGCGGTCAGCGCTCCTCGTTCCAGCAGGAGTTCACGGACGGCCGAGCGGGTGTCGGGCCGCGTGCTGCTCTCGTACGCGTGCTGCACGCTCATCTGCCACTCCCTTCCGGCTATGCTCGGTGCGCCCCGTGCGGGACGCACCACCTCATATTACGCAACACTTCCGTGACGGAAATATTCCCACCCCCCCGGTGAGTCCGGCGGTGCCGTCGGAATGTGACCTGCGACACCCACTGTGGAGAGAGGCTGAGGTCAGTGGCACCCAGGTTCCCGGTACGCGGCGCGGGGTCGGTGACCGCCCGACTCCACACCGAGGAACGGTTCACCGGGGCCCCACCGTCGGCTGAACTGGCCCGACTCCGTCGGATCCGCAGGATCGGCACCACCGCGGCCGTCGCGATGGCGGTGGGTGCCCTGGGCGCCGGCGCCCTGCCGGTCCTCCAGAACCCCGTCGCGGGCGAGCGGTTGTTCGGCTTGTGGCTCAGGGTGCAGCAGTCCTCCATGACCGTGGTCATGACCGGGATGGTGGTGGTGACGCTCTGCTGGCTGTTGCTCGCCCCGTACGTCCTCGGCCGGGATCGCCGGGGACGGCTGAGCGGCCGCATCGACAGGGCCACACTCGACCGCATCATCGCGTCGTGGGCGATTCCGCTCGCGCTGGCCCCGCCCATGTTCAGCAAGGACGTCTACAGCTATCTGGCCCAGGGCGCGATCGGCAACACCCTCGACGACCCGTACGCGCTGGGTCCCGTGTCGGCGCTGGGCACCTCCCACGCCTTGACTGTCAACGTCCCGGACATCTGGCGGGACACGCCGAACCAGTACGGCCCCCTGTTCCTCGGCGTGCAGAAGGTGATCCACACGCTCACGGGGGACGACGTGGTGGCCGCCACGATCCTGCACCGGGTGGTCGCCATCATCGGGATCCTCATGCTGGGCTGGGCTGTCCCGCGCTTGGCGGAGTACTGCGGGGTGTCGGACGTGGCGGCGCTCTGGCTGGCGGTGGCCAACCCGCTCGTGCTGTTCCACCTGGTGTCCGGGATCCATTCCGAGTCGCTCATGATGGGGCTGCTGGCCGTCGGGCTCGTGCTGGCCCTCCGCGCGGTGGACTCCCCGGAGTCCGGCCGTCGGACCACGGTTCTCTTCGTCGTGGGGACCGTCCTGGTCACCGGGTCGGCGCTGGTGAAACTGCCCACCGTCGTCGCCCTGGGTTTCGTCGGGATGGCGCTCGCCCGTCGTTGGGGTGGCGGGTATCTCGCCACCGTGCGGGCGGCGCTGGTGATGGTGGTCATCAGCGGTGCCACCACCGGACTGGCCATGCTCGCGACCTCCTCGGGCCTCGGGTGGATCACGAAGCTCGGAGCGGCCACGTCCCTACGCAGCTGGCTCTCACCGCCCACTGCTCTGGGGGTGATCGTCGGCGGGATCGGGCAGTACCTCGGACTGGGTGACCACACCGCCCAGATCCTGGTGATGGTGCAGACCGCGGCGCTCGTGATCGCCGGCGTGTTCACCGTGAGGATGCTGTTCGCGGTCTCCGCCGGGCGGATCGACCCGGTCGGCGGCCTCGGGGTGTCGATGGCGGCCATCGTCCTGTGCTTCCCCGTCGTCCAACCCTGGTACGTCCTGTGGGCGCTGATCCCGCTCGCGGCGTGGGCCTCGCGGATGGAGTTCCGGATCCCCGTCGTGGCGGTCAGCGCCGTGCTCGCCTGCTTCACCCTCCCGCCGGGTGCGGGCCTGCCGCCGTTCGTCACCGTCCAGGCGTGGGTGGCCACCGTCGTGGCCGTGACGGTCCTGCTGATCGCGATGTTCCGCTGGCCGGGGCTGTTGCGCTTCCGGTAGTCGACGCGGCCTAGAATGCTCCCGTGACCTCACGCACCGACTCCCCCGCGCTCCACGTCGAGGGACTCGTCAAGAGGTTCGGGGAGACCACGGCCGTGGCCGGTCTGGACCTCCGACTGGACCGCGGTGAGGTGATGGCGCTCCTCGGTCCCAACGGCGCCGGCAAGACCACCACGGTCGAGGTCTGCGAGGGATTCCTCCGGCCTGACGGTGGATCCCTCCGGGTGCTGGGGTTCGACCCGGTGTCCGACCGTCAGCGGGTCCGCAGCCGGATCGGCATGATGCTGCAGGGCGGCGGGGCGTACCCCGCGGCGCGTGTCGGGGAGATGGTCCGTCTGGTCGCCTCGTACTACGCGGACCCCCTCGACCCGGACTGGCTCCTCGCCGAACTCGGGCTCAGCGACCACGTCTCGACCCCCTACCGGCGTCTGTCCGGCGGCCAGCAGCAGCGACTCTCGCTCGCCATCGCGGTCATCGGCCGACCTGAGCTGGTGTTCCTCGACGAGCCCACCGCAGGTCTCGACGCGCAGTCCCGGCGGGCCGTGTGGGACCTGGTCGGGGCGTTGCGTCGCGACGGTGCCGCCGTCCTGTTGACGACGCACCTCATGGACGAGGCCGCCGCCCTGGCCGACGAGGTCGTGATCATCGACCACGGCCGCCGTGTGGCCGCCGGCTCGCCGGCGGAGCTCGCCCGGGCGGGGACGTCCGAAGGCGTGACCCTGGTCGTCGACGGTGAGGCCTCCCCGGGTCTCCTGAGTGAGGCGATCGGTCCGGACCACACGGTGACGACGGGGTCCGCGGCGGGGGTCCTGGAGGTCCACGGCCCGGTCTCCCCCGAACTCATGACCACCCTCTGTGCCGCGCTCGAGAAGGCCGACGTCCAGCTCACCTCCCTGGCCACCCGCGCCAGGAGCCTCGAAGAGGTATTCCTCGACCTGACCGGACGGGACCTGCGATGACCGACACCCAGACCGGCGCCAACCGCTTCGCGCCGGGCACGTTCGCCCGCCCGTCCGCACCCGCCCCCCTCCTCCGTATGGCCGCGTCGCAGACACGGATGGAGCTGACGCTGTTCCTGCGCAACGGTGAGCAGCTCCTGGTCGCCCTGGTGATCCCCGTGGCCGTGTTGTTCGCGCTCACCGCGATCGAGTTCGGTTCGATCCCACAACCGAGGATCGACTACGCGATCACGGCGGTGTTGACCCTCTCCGTCATGGGTACCGCGTTCACCGGACAGGCGATCGCCGTCGGCTTCGACCGTCGTTACGGCGCGCTGAAGAGACTCGGCGGGACCCCGCTCCCACCGGCCGTCATCATCGGCGGCAAGATCCTCGCCACGCTGATCCTGGTGGCCGGCCAGGCTGTCCTGCTCGGTGCGATCGCGGCCGGGCTCGGCTGGCGCCCCGGAGCGGCCGGGCTGGCGGTGGGCGCGGTGATGATCGCGTTCGGATCGGTCGCGTTCTCCTCGATGGGGCTCCTCCTCGGGGGGACTCTGCGGGCCGAGGTCGTGCTGGCACTGGCCAACCTCATCTGGTTCGTCCTCATCGGCGCGGCCGGGCTGGCGATCGGTGTGGCGGCCCTGCCCGGGTGGCTGCACGACCTCCTCGTCGTCGTCCCGTCGTACGCGCTGACCAGCGCACTGGTCACGGCGATCGACGGAGGGTTCCCCGCCGTGGCGGCCCTGGTCCTGGTCGGGTGGACCGCGGTCTGCGCCGGACTGGCCGTGCGGCACTTCTCCTTCACCTGATCGCGGAGCCGTCTGCGCGCCCGCCTAGAATCGGGGGCGTGACCTCGACTTCGCACGCCCCGAACCCCGGCAGCCATGCCACGAGCGAACCCCCCGGACCGACGGGACCGTTGTCCCGTCTGCCGATGCCGTCGATCCGGCTGCAGAAGGGCCTCGCGCTGGCCAACGTCTTCGCCCAGATCGGCATCATGACCACCGGGGTCACCGTTCGGGTGACCGCCTCGGGGCTGGGCTGCGAGACGTGGCCGCGGTGCAACCAGGACAGTTTCGTGCCCGTCGCCGGCGCCGGACCCGCGATGCACCAGGCCATCGAGTTCGGCAACCGGCTCCTGACCTTCGTGCTGATCGCGATCGCGGCGGCCCTGCTTCTCGCGATCCATCGTGCCGGCCGTCGCCGCGGGCTCAAGGTGCTCGCCTGGGCGATGCCCGCGGGGATCCTGGCGCAGGCGGTGATCGGGGGCATCACGGTCCTGGCCGGCCTGGTGTGGTGGACCGTCGCGCTCCATCTGCTCCCGTCCATGATCCTGGCCTGGCTCGCGGCCGTCCTGTTCGTCCGGATCGGGGAGGCCGACGACGCCCCCGCCCGCCGTGTCCTGCCCCCGCCGTTGTCCTGGCTCATCGTCCTGTCCGCGGTGCTCCTGGCCGGTGTGCTGGTCACCGGCACCATGGTCACCGGGGCCGGGCCCCACGCCGGTGACGCCCGCATCGAGGCCGCCGACCGCCTCCAGATGCCGATCCAGTGGCTGGTCCACTTCCATGCCGAACTGATGGTCGGGTACGTCTGCCTGCTCATCGGTCTGGCGTTCGGCCTTCTCGCGTTGCGCGCCCAGGGACCGGCCATCCGGCGCTGCCTGATCCTCATCGCGATGATCGCGGCACAGGCCGTCGTGGGGATCACCCAGTACCAGCTGGGGGTGCCCGAGGTGCTGGTGGTCCTGCACGTGACGCTGGCGGGGGCCATCACCGCCGTGACCGGCGCACTCTGGGCCTCGGCGGTCATCAGGGACCGGGCGGACGGGAGTCCGCGGCCCGCGTAGTCCGACCGGCGGCAGGGCCCGCCTGACGCGAATGCGGAACGGCCCCGCCGTGGCGGGGCCGTTCTCGTCCTACCGGGGTCTCAGAGCAGGGATCCGGAGCCGGCCATGCGCTTCCAGTGGCCCGCGGGCACATCGGTATGGGAGACCAGTTCACGGGTCCAGTCCGAACCGGTGAGCCCGGGAACCGAATCGCGCACGGCCTCGGCCTCGGCGAGGGTGTCGACCATGTAGTCGTCCATGACCCCGTCGGCGCCCACGAACGTCAGACGGATCCCCGTCCGACCGGTGGGCTGCAGGACGAGATCGGCCGCGCCGCCATGGCGGGCGAGGAACTTCTTGACGAACTTCACGGCGCCCGGGGGCGGTGTCGGGCCCGCCGGAACGCGCTCGACCTTGATGGGATCGATCTTCTCCGACGGCGCCTTCTCCGCCGCCTGCTTCTCGACCGACTTGTCCTCGGCGGCCGGCTCGTCCGCCGGAGGAGTCGCGGCGGGCTGGGACGCGGCAGGGGCGTCGGCGGGCCGGGAGGCGGCGGAGGGC
>NZ_JAALEB010000340.1:0-4971 GCF_014145165.1 Dietzia sp. Cai40
CCTCGCCTTCCCGCTGCGCCGCGGCGTGGTGTGGCGACGCTGGCGCAGCGAGTTGTTCGCCGACGGCGAGGGCGGCGACCGCGGTGCCGGTGACCCTGGTGCCGGCGTCCCTGGTGCCGCCGGCCCCTCCCGGACCGACACCGACCTGCTGCCCGGCATCGCCTCCCTGTTCAACGGGGCGCTGTTCACCGCGGACTGCCTGGACCGTGTGGGCGTCCCGGACCTGCGGCTGTTCATCCGCGGTGACGAGGTGGAGATGCACCGGCGCCTGGTGCGCTCCCGACTGCCCTTCGGCACGTGTCTGACGACCGCGTACCTGCACCCGCAGGGGTCGGACGAGTTCAAACCGATCCTCGGCGGCCGCATGCACACCCAGTTCCCCGACGACCCGGTCAAGCGGCACTTCACCTACCGCAACCGCGGCTACGTGCTCACCCAGCCCGGCAACCGGCGCCTCATCCCGCAGGAGATCCTGCGCTTCGGCTGGTACTTCCTGGTCACCAGACGAGACCCGGCCGGCCTGCGCGAGTGGCTGCGTCTGCAGCGGTTGGGCGCGGGCGAGCGGTTCGACAAGCCATGACCGACTGGATCGCCCTGCAGTCCCGGGCCGCCGACCTGTACGACCGGGTCCTGCCGATGGTCACCGACTGGGACGCCGCCACCCCGTGCAGCGAGTGGACCGCCCGTGAGGTGCTGGCCCACGTCGTGGACGAGCAGATGTGGGTCCCGGGACTGTTGGCCGGAGGGACGGTCGACGAGGTGGCCGGGGACCTCGAGGAACCGCTCCGTCGGCTCACCGGGGCCAGCGGCCCCGACCTCGTGGCCTTCTGGCACACCCTGCGCGCGCCGGTGGCCGCCGCGTGGCGGGGAACCCCCACCGACGACGAGGTCCACCTCTCCTACGGTCGGGCGCCGATGGTGCACTATCTCGCGCAGCAGACCTTCGATCTGGCCGTCCACGCCTGGGACCTGTCGGTCTCCCAGGGGGTCGACCTGCCGTGGGGCGACGAACTCGAACGCGCCGTCCTCGACTTCGTCCGGACCGATCTCGCCGACGACCCGGCCCCCGAGCTGTTCTCCGCTCCGCTACCGGGCTTCGACGGAGAAGGGGTCCCGACCCGGCACGCCGCTCTCGCGCGTACCGGTCGGGACCCCTCCGCCTGGCCGGCGGCCTAGAGCTCTGGCCGACGGCCTACCCGGCCTCGCGGAGCGCCGCCATCGGGCACTTCTCGATGGCCTTGCGAGCCCTCTTCTGGAGTTCCTCGGGGACCTCCTCCACGAGCAGGCGCACCACCTCGTCGTCGTCGCCCAGGGCGAAGACCTTCGGGGCGAGGCCGACGCACACCGCCTGCCCCTCGCACCGGTCCGGGTCGATCGCGATCTTCATGGGAAACCTCCTGGTTGGAACACTGTGTACACGGGTGTCACGGCCTGTCGGTGTCAGCTCACCGGCACGAAGTCGACCTTGTCCCGGACGCCACAGTCCGGGCACTGCCAGTCGTCGGGGATCGCCGACCACGGCGTGCCGGGGGCGAAGCCCTCCCGCGGCTCACCCAGCGACTCGACGTAGTGGTGGCCACAGTTGGGGCAGGCATAGGTGCCGATCGGCGAGACGGCGCCGCGGACGGCGTCCACGTCGGGCTCGGGATCCAGGACGGCGGTCGCCGTGGCGGCCGGGGCGGAGGACCGGCTGGTCGCGGGGCTCGCGCCGGTGGCCGACGGGTCGCCGTAGCGGGCGAGGATCCGCTCCCGCTTGGACGGCTGGATGTTGGCCCTGGTGACGTCGCCGTCGTAGTGGTCGAGCACCCGGTGGTCCATGATCCGGCGCCAGATCGGCGGGAAGTAGGCCACCACGATGAGCGCGGCGTACCCGGCGGGGAGCTGCGGGGCGTCGTCGGTGGTGCGCAGGACCTGGTAGCGGCGCATCGGGTTGGCGTGGTGGTCCGAGTGGCGCTGCAGGTGGTACAGGAAGATGTTGGTGACCAGGTGGTCGGAGTTCCACGAGTGCTCGGGCCGGCAGCGCTGGTAACGACCGCTGTCGAGCTTTTTGCGGCGCAGCCCGTAGTGCTCGAGGTAGTTGACGACCTCCAGCAGACTGAACCCGTACACCGCCTGCAGGATCAGCCAGGGAAGGACCTCGAGTCCGAAGACGGCGGTGAGGCCGCCGAACAGGACCAGCGTCATGAGCCAGGCGTTGATGTTGTCGTTACGCAGGGTCCACGGTGACTTGCCGAGGCGCTCGAGGCGGTTCTTCTCCAGCTCCCAGGCGGAGATGAGGGAGCCGATGACGCTGCGCGGGAGGAAGGCCCAGAACGACTCACCGAGCCGCGAGCTGGCCGGGTCCTCCGGGGTGGCGACGCGGGCGTGGTGCCCACGATTGTGCTCGATGTAGAAGTGCCCGTAGGCCGTGGTGGCGAGCGCGATCTTGGACAGCCACTTCTCGGAGTTCTGGATCTTGTGTCCGAGTTCGTGGGCGGTGTTGATGCCGATGCCCCCCGCGATGCCCACGGCCCAGGCGACGCCGATCTTGGCCACCAGCCCCAGCCCGCCCTCGTGGCCGAAGAACGACAGGTCGTCGGCGGTCCACAGGTAGCAGGCGAAGATCAGGGCGGCGTACTGCACCGGGAGGTACAGGTAGGTGCACCACCGGTAGAAGGGGTCGGCCTCCAGGCGTTCGATGACCTCCTCCGGCGGGTTCCGACCATCCACCCCGACGACCATGTCGAGCAGAGGGATGAAGACGAACACGACGAAGGGGGCGACGAACCACGCCACGACGGCGGCGGTGCCCCACCCGGCGTGGGAGAACCACGAGAACAAGCCGAGAGAGATGAACAGGGCGCCGGCGGGGATGAGCCCGAGCAGCCACAGGTATCGCTTGCCGTCAGTCCAGGGGTACGGCTGCGCCGCGGTCTCCCCTGCCTGGAGGTCGGTGTGCATCACAAGTCTCCCTTGATCGAGCCCGGCGGCGTGTGTCGCACGCCACCTAGTGGGTCAAATCTAGACAAACATCAGCCGTTTGTCTAGACAGGGACCCTCTTTTTGTCCAGAGACCTCGTCGGGCACCCTGCCCTGCAGGCCCGCCGCCGTGCGCCCGCTCCCCGCGCGTTCCCCCTGCTGGCCTCGCTGTACCCCCCTCTGCTCGGGTCCGGGATCCGCATCCGGCACATCGCCCCGGACTGGACCCGCGGAGAGCTGAGCATGCACGTCGCACCGTGGACCGCCAACACCAACGGCACCGCGTTCGGCGGTGCACTGTTCGCCGCGACCGACGTCCTCTACGGGGCGCTGCTGTCCGGGCAACTCGGTGGCGGCTACCAGGTGTGGACCAAGAGCGCGACGATCGACTTCCGGGCCCCCGGCCGGGGCCGACTGCGGTGCGTGGTGGACGTCCCCGGCCCCGAGGCGGACGCCATCAGGGAGCGCCTGAACGACCACCCGAGCACCAGCGTCGTCCACACCGCGGTGGTGAGCGACAGCCGCGGCACGACGGTCGTGGAGGCGCAGCACACGATGTTCATCAGGCGGAAGAGCTGACCGGGGGCAAACCGGCCCGAGGCGCGTAGGATTATCCGGTCCCCGGCCCTCCTCGGAAAGGACTCCCGTTGGGAGCCACCCCGCTCGCCTGGTCGCTGTCCGTCGGCCTGATCGTCGCACTGCTGCTGTTCGACTACTTCTTTCACGTGCGCAAGGAACACATCCCGACGCTCAGGGAGTCGGCCATCTGGTCCGCGACGTACGTGGGCATCGCGATAGCCTTCGGCTTCCTCGTGTGGATCTTCGGTGGAAACCAGATGGGCGTGGAGTACTTCGCCGGGTACATCACCGAGAAGGCGCTCTCGGTCGACAACCTGTTCGTGTTCCTGCTCCTGTTGACCAGTTTCAAGGTCCCGCGGGCCGGGCAGCAGAAGGCACTCCTGTTCGGCATCGTGTTCTCGATCATCGCCCGGACCGGGTTCATCTTCGTCGGAGCCGCCCTGCTCAACGCGTTCAGCGCGCTGTTCTACGTGTTCGGGCTGTTCCTCATCGTCACCGCGGGCCGTCTCCTGGCCGAGGACGACGAGGACGACGACGCGGACAACTTCGTGGTGCGTCTGGCCAAGAAGTTCATCCCGGCGACCGATCACTACGACCACGACAAGCTGTTCACCATCGAGAACGGCAAGAAGGTCATGACGCCGATGATGATCGTCATGGTGGCGATCGGCGGCACCGACATCATGTTCGCGCTGGACTCGATCCCCGCGATCTTCGGCCTCACCCAGAACGTCTTCATCGTCTTCACCGCCACCACTTTCTCGCTACTCGGCCTGCGCCAGCTGTACTTCCTGCTGGACGGCCTTCTCGACCGCCTCGTCTACCTCAAGTACGGCCTCGCGGCGATCCTGGGCTTCATCGGCGTCAAGCTGATCCTCCACGCCCTGCACGAGAACAACCTGCCGTTCATCAACCAGGGCGAGCACGTCAGCGTGGTGGAGGTACCCACCTACCTGTCGCTGGGCGTCATCATCACCGTCCTCGTGGTGACCGTCGTGGCCTCGCTGGTGAGCCCGGCAGGGAAGGCGCTCACCGTGCTCGGCAACCTCAAGCGGCACTCGCACGAGTACCTGAACAAGAACTTCACCGACGACCCCGTCGAGCGCGCCAAGCTGTGGGCCAAGATCCTCCAGAACGAGGACAAGCTCAAGTCGATCGACCGCAAGTACTTCGGCTCCGAGGGCGACGTCTGGGAGCTCGAACAGCTGCTCCGCAGAGTGTGGGACGATCACGCCCGCTACGAGCGCGCCACCGACTACACCCGCTGACCGGCGACTACGCGCTCCGGCCGGCCCACATCCCGAGCGGGTCGGCGACCGGCTCCCCGAGGAGCGGTGGGAGCAGCAGAGTCCCCGGCCACAGTGACCGCAGCGCCGGGAGCACGCCGCCCGCACCCGGGTCACAGGCCCGACCGCGCGGCGGCAGGCCGGCTTC
>NZ_JAALEB010000341.1:0-1665 GCF_014145165.1 Dietzia sp. Cai40
GGGACCGGTGCGGCGGGCCTGCGGGTCGCGGTCGCCCTAGCCGCGCTGGTGGCCACCGGGTCGTGGGTCGTCCAGGCCTCGCCCGAGTACGCCGCGGCCGCGGGCGCGAACCAACGGGCGGGCAGGATGGTCGACAGTCACGATCTGCGGGCCTTCGACTGGCTCTCCGAGCAGCCACAGGCGTATTCGGGCCTGATCTACACCAACCCGGACGAGGGGTCGGGGTGGATGTACGCCACCAACGGGCTGCCCTCGACCGCACGCCACTACCTGCAGTCGGGCTCCACCGCACCGCTCACCACCCACTTGTTCTTCAGCATGGACCGGGCCGGGACCGACCCGAGGGTCGACGCCGCTCTCGACGAACTCGGCGTGACCTACGTGTACGTCAGCCCGCCCAATTACTGGGGATTCCAGAAGCCCAACGACCACCTGCTCCGGCTCGACCAGACCCCGGGCCTGGTCAAGGTCTACTCGGACTCCCAGGTGCGGATCTTCGCGGTCCGTGCCGCCTTCACCGAGGCCGAGCTCGCCCGGATCCTGGCCGACTCGCCGTTCCCGCCCGATGGACGTACGCCGCTGACCCGCGCCACCGCGCTGTACGGACGGGAGTGAGCGGGCCGGCCCGGGCCGGGTCGTATCCTTGGAGCTGTTGTCCGACAGGGCGCCGCGGCGGGTTCGCCGCACATCGGGAGGGGATCTGAATGAGGGCACTCGTGACGGGTGGGGCCGGGTTCATCGGGTCGACCCTGGTGGACCGCTTGCTGTCCGAGGGACACGAGGTGACGGTCGTCGACGACCTGTCACGGGGTCGGCTGGAGAACCTCACGAGCGCCCGCGAGGCCGGTTCGCGGTTCACCTTCCGGCAGGTGGACCTGACCGACCCCGCGATCGGGGACCTGGTGGCGGACCTCGCCCCGGAGGTCGTGTTCCACCTGGCCGCGCAGATCGACGTCCGCCTGTCGGTGGAGGACCCGGTGCATGACGCCGAGGTCAACGTGGTGGGCACCGTCCGGCTGGCCGACGCCGCCCGACGGGCCGGGGTGCGGCGGATCGTCTTCACCTCCTCGGGGGGATCGATCTACGGACCCGTCACCGACCTGCCGGTGGCCGAGTCTCGGCCGGTGGACCCGATGAGCCCCTACGCGGCGGGCAAGGTCGCGGGCGAGGTCTACCTGGAGATGTTCGCCAAGCTGTACGGCATCGAGTGGGCGGGCGTGGCGCCGGCCAACGTGTACGGGCCGCGTCAGGACCCGCACGGCGAGGCCGGGGTGGTGGCGATCTTCGCCCAGCGACTACTGGCCGGGGAGCAGACCCGGGTCTTCGGGGACGGGGGCAACACCCGGGACTACGTGTTCGTCGACGACGTGGTGGACGCCTTCGTTCGCGCCGCGACCGTTCCGGCCGCCGCCGGACTGCGCTTCAACGTGGGCACCGGAATCGAGACCAGCGACCGCGAACTGCACACCCTGGTGGCCGCGGCGGCGGGATCGGGGGACGACCCCGAGTACGCACCCGCGCGTCTGGGGGACGTCGCACGCTCGGCGCTGGACGCCGGCCGCGCCGCCGATGTGCTGGGCTGGACGCCGCGGGTCCCGATCACCGAGGGTGTCGCCCGCACCGTGGGCTACTTCAAGGGGTGAGCCCGGGCTCCTCGGCCGCCGC
>NZ_JAALEB010000342.1:0-6901 GCF_014145165.1 Dietzia sp. Cai40
CGGCGCCGGCGACAGCGCCCGTGGCTCCGGCAGCGGCGGCGCCGATGCCTGCGGCGCTGCCACCGGACACTGAGGCAGACACCGCCGGGGCGACGACGCGCATCAGCGCAGGCAGTACGAGGCCGGCCGCGGCCAGCAGCAGCATCGAGGAGACCGCCTCCATCATCGACGGCTGTTCTGTTCCCGAGCTGAGCCAGAACGCCACCAGATACAGCAGTGTTGCCACCGGCTTGAACAGCAGCGCCGCGACGACGAACCCGATCATCGACTTGAAGGCCTGCTTGCCGGTGCTCAGCGCGAACGACGCTGCCGCCAACGGCAGCAGACCCACCACCACCACCAGAAGGCCCTCGCGGATCACTAGCGCCAGCATCTGCGCCAGGGCACCCAGCAGCGCGAACACCACCAGGATCAATACCGCGGCCGGCCCGAGTCCGGTCTCCTCGTCGATGAGCGCGACCGCGTTGATCTTGGCCTCTGGATCCCCGCCCAGACCGTCGGTGAGCCACTGCGTCGAGACCAGGTCGGTGGCCATGTGCAGCGACATGATCACCGCCGGCAGCGCGGCCCCGGCGAGGATGAAGTTGAAGACGAGCTGCCCGACGTCCTCGAACCCATCACCCAATCCGCGGTTCCGGGCGACCGCCATCCGTGCCCCCGCAATGATCAGCGACACCACGAACAGCAGTACCTGCGCCCACAGCGTCAGGTTGAATACGCCCGCCACTGACGACTCGAAGTCTGCTCCCGAGAAGGGTGACTCCTTAATCCACATCGTCATGATCAGCGACAACGCCTGAGCATTTCCCTCCAGGAGGGACTTGACGAAGTCTCCGATCGGGTCGCCCCAGAAGCCGGACGTCACCGCCTCGATCGCATCGGTCGGATGAAGGGCTGCACCGGCGGTGTTGCATGCGCCAGAGACGACGCCGCGAGCGGGGGCGGTGAGCGTTTCACGCAGTCCGCCGGCCTGAGCCGACTCCCTCAGCCACTCATGGGCTCCGGTGCCGGCGAACAATCCGCCGTCGAGCACATCACCGTCGAGATCGCCGTTGCGGCAGTCCTCGTAGAACGACTGGAACTCATTCTGGTCCGTGTCCTGAGCAGCAGCCGGTGCAGCGAAGGCAACCGAGGCCAGGACCGCGGCTAGTAGCGCGATTGCGAGCTGCTTGAGGCGTGTCAGATCCACAGCACCCACGACCGATCCAGCTCTTCCAGGGGCGGCAGCGAGCGGCCGGAGACGATCTCCCACTGTTCGCCAGTCCACGACAGGGACACGCGCATCACCGGGTGTTCTGTTGCGCTGACGTCGATGGTGTCGACCTGGCCGACGGCCTCAGACACCGACGGCATCGCCGCCTCCACGGTGCAGAAGTCGGGCGAGCAGTGACTGAAGCGGAACCACCGGGGCGCCTGAAACCCCTCGGCTGCCTGCATCGCCCGCCCCTGGGTGGCCGCGCCACGTGTGCGCAGCTCCTCGAGCAGCTCCGGGTCTTCCGCGACGAGATCAGGCGCAAAGCGCTGCATGAAGTCGGCGTAGACCGGTCCCATCTCCAGCCCCAGACCGATGTAGTTGGCTGTGAGCAGTGCCGCGCCGACGGGAGAACGGGCGTACCCGGTCATCACGCCTCGCTCCACCGCTGTCGGGCCATCCGAGGACGAGACCATCAAGGTGGTCCCGCTCGGGACACGCTGAAGCGCTAGACCCGCTGGCGCCGCGACCGGCTCGGTCCCGCCGGGAAACGCGCCCGCCTGGCCGGTTTGTGCAACGGGCTCACCTTCGGGAGCGTCCACGACTGTCACTTGCCGGCCCACGAGGTCGCTGACCACCCGCCCTGGCTGCTCCGCAGGCGCCGTGGTCGGTGACGCAGTGGGCGTGGCCGGCGCGGGTGCCGCCTGGCCGCTTTGCTCATCGGTTCCGCTCATGGTGATGACCAGGACCAGCACCGTCAGAGCGACGATCAGCACCGCTGCGCCGCTGATCCATGCCTTCTTTGTCATTTGCTGTCCTCATCCCAGGTCGTGAAGCCGTCGAGGGCTTGGATCTCGGCCGCGTCGATGTCGTCTTCCTGCGTGGGAAGCACGAGCTTCCAGTCCGCCCCTGTCCACGCCACCTGCACCGGGTAGGCCGTCAGCAGGGGCTCCTGTTCTCCCGGCGCAGGCGGGGTCGATGTAGCCAGCAAGACGATCGCCTTCTCGGGCGAGTAGTCGGTGACCTTGAACGCGGTGAAGGTGGCGGCCACCGAGGGATCGACGGCGCCCGACACGCTCATCAGCACACGGGTTTGCGCCCACTGGTCCCGGCCGGGGCCGGGAGCGGTGACCGTGCGCACGACTTCGGGCCACGTGGAGTCGGGCGCCGTCGCCAGGGCTGCTTGCCCGTTCGCCGCCGCCAGAGCCGCGCCTTGCGGGGTATGGCTGTACCCCTGGGGCGGAGACGTTCGCGCCGGCCCGTCGGCGCGGGAGGTCGGCACCTTGAGTCCGGCTACGTTCCGCCACGTCAGATCGGCCGGGGCAGAAGCGGTGTCCACAACTGGCGGCTGCTCGGTCTGCTCATCGTTTGAGCAGGCGGTGTTCGCCGTCAGCAGCAGCGTTACCGCCGCAGCGGTGAGAACGCATCGCATCTTGGACAACAGGGGCTCCTTCTAGATGAATACGTCGGCGATGTGCCCGGCGGAGGCCACGATCAGGCATCCGAGGAGGACTTTGATCGTGATGGCCTGGATCGAAGGGCCGTACTGGTCGACTAGGCGGTTGTCGATCGTCAGCAGAGCCCCGATCGCCATAACGCCGGCGACCACGACGGCGGTGGCTCCCCACTTGACCCAGCCGACCGCCTGGGAGAACCGGGTCATCGCCTCGGCTGGAGGGCCGACAGGGCTGGTCGGAGGCAGCACTACCGCCGGGTCCTGCGCCAGCACGGTCACCACGTCGGTGAGCACGGCGGCTAGGAGACCAGGGCGTTGACGATGGGGCCGGCCAGCATGATCAGCAGGCAGCCACCGATGATCCGTGCGACCGTCGTCTGGACCTCGTCACCGTTGCCGGCCCGGCGAGCCATGATGAAGTAGGCACCGGCAGCCATTACGCCCATGACGCCGAGCGCGATGCAGCCCCACATGAAGTACGCCAGGGCGGTGTCGACCTTCTCACCGGCACCGGGGATCTCCATCGGCGACAGGTTCTCGCCGACGGCGATGATCTGCTCGGCCACCGGGGCGGCGGCGTGAATCGTCTCAACAAACATTGCGTTCTCCTTGGATCACAGAGGGGCTGGGCAGGGGGATCATTTGTCGGCGCGGCGCGTTCGCCACTGCTCGCCCGCGGCAGCGAAGACCTCCGCGGCAGCGGTGGCGACCGATTCCGGGACCGCGTCGGTGGGCGCTAGCGGACGGGCGAATCGCTTAGCCGGTGGCGGGGTGTAGTCCGGGGTCCACTGCGCCAGCTCGGTCGGCTCCGAGGTCAGCAGCTCGGGAACCCAGTCGATGTGCCAGCTCGCCCCGGCAGCGGCGGCGACGAGCTCGCGTCGGCGGGACAGTGTCAGGTCCGGTTTGCCGGGGGCTGCGGCGACGGTGACCAGGCCCAGCAGCGAGCAACCACCGACCTCTCCTGCCTGGTGCTGAAGGCACAGCCGGTGCGCTGCATTGAGGCCGACCGTGTGCATTCGTGCGACGACGACGACGAACGGCGCTTTCTCGGCGGACGGCCAGCCTCGCTGACTGTCTGCGGCCGGCGCCCACATGGATTCCAACGTCGACACCCCGGCACCGCCGTGGGCGCCGAGCAGCCAGATCACCGGGGTCCGGCTGTCGGCGGGGCGCGGAACGGGTGCGTCCCACACCGGTGCGCGATCCCCTTCGGCTGGCACAGCCAGCCACCCGGGCACAGCCTTAGATGTCGGGTGCGGAAGTTTGTGGGCGCTGGTCATGCTCGCCTCCTTCGTCTTGTCCCTTGCGGGCGTCACGCGGTCACCGAGGCCAGGGCCTCGGAGAGTCCGGCGATGTCGGCGGTCTGCGACTTCGCCGGCAGCTTGGACAGCTGGTCGTCCCCGGCTCCCGACCGGATCAGGGCCATGCGGTCGGCATCCGTGGAGTGGCTGATCTCGCTGACCGGCTCCATCCCCCGGGCAACGGCGAGGTCGTTGGCCGCGGCCAGCGCCCACTGCTGGGTGATCGCCGCCGGGGACTGCCCTGATGCCGTAAACGGGGTGCGGTCGTACATGCCGTGGGCGTCGATCGCGTTCCAGGTCTGGGTCTGGGTCGCCAGGTCGACCAGGCCCGTCGTGTCGGACACCGTGTGCTCGATCTCGCCGATCACCCGCTGCAGACCGGAGTCCACGGTTGCGGGAGTGATGACCTCAGACGCCGCAACAGCGAGCTGGCCCACCAGCACCGCTGCCGCCGCTGCCGGGCTCGCTGCGCCGGCCACCGCGATCTGCGCGATGTTCTCCGGCGTCAGGGTCTTCTTCGCCACGGTGATCGACGCTCCGAGCGCCATCCCGGCCAGCTTGGTCCCGGCTTCCACCAGCAGTGCGGTCGGATCGGTCGGGTTCTGCACCTGGGTCGGATCGGAGTAGCGCGCCATCCGCGACAGCGTGGTGTTGCCCCGGCTGGCCGGGGCGATGGTGAAACCACTTCCGTCGGAGTACTCCACGTCTTCGGCGATGGTCTCTGCGGCCGTGAACAGCACCGACTGCCCCGCCACGGTGGCGACGTTGACCAGCGCACGGATCGGGTCTCCCCCGGTCTCGCTCTGTCCGGCGATGTTGGCTACGACCTGGAACAGATCGGAGTCGGGCGGGGTGTCGCACGCCAGGTCTCCGGGGACGCAGAACGAGGCGACTCGATCGGCCACCGCACCAAAATCCGGTGCCGACGTGTTCGGGGAGATTCCGCGCCCCTCCGGCCGCGGAGCACCCTCGCCCACGCTGATCGCCGACACCGCCGCACCCTCCGTGCCCGGCACCGCCCCCGGAGTCGTCCGGGACGAGCCCTCCTGGAAGATCGGGGCGCCCTGAGCACGGGTGGGATCACTCATCAGCGCCGCACCGGCGAACTGCTCGGGAGTGACAGGCCCGGAGCCGGCGCCGATTTCTCGAGCCAGCGCCGAGGCGACCTGGGCGCCCTGGCTGTAGCCGGAGACGAAGATCTTGGTCTCCGGGCATCGCTCGATCGTCTCGGCGATGAGCTTTCGCCCGTTCTCTATGCCGACGGTGACGCTCTCGGCGTAACTCGACTGATCCTCTGAGGGGACGAAGCCTCCGAAGGATGCCGGGTACGGCACGTAGGTGCGGCTCATACGCGCCTGGCCATCGGCGTTAGCCGCTCTGACGGTGGGACTCACCACGCGAGCCATCCATCCCGTGTCCGCGTCGGTCTTGGAGTTTCTCGTTGACTCCGTCGTGCCGTTGATCGCCACGAGCTGCACCAGCGGGCACTCATCGCCCTCGGGCAACGCCACCTCCGAGGTCCCTCGAGACGAGGTCGGGACCGTAGCGGTTGAGGTCAAAGGTCGAGCCGTGGTGGCGGAGGGTGTAGCGCTAGCCGTGGTTTGCGCCTGGACCCCTCCCGCTTGGGCTGCCACTGCCAACGATGATGCCGTGATGACAGCGCCGATCCTTGCCACGTTCCCCGGCTTCATTCGCTGGCTCCTTCAGAGTTCTCTTCGATCGAGACGATCCGGACCTCCCCGTTTTCACGGGTGGTCGTCACGCGCTGGTAGTAGGTCGTTTCGCTGCCGTCAGGAGCGGTCTCGGTCAGCTCGACCACGGCGTCGTCGCCGTCGCGCTCGATATGCAGGCAGTGCGTTGTTCCCCGAGCCACTGAGTCGATGCCCTCCTGAAGAGCATCGAGATTGGTGATCGGTGAATCCTTCGCCAGCAGTGGCTTGATGGCGTCGGCGTCTCTGGCGACGTAGTAGGCGTGCTGGAAGGCCAGGACCACGCCGGCGGCGGACTCTCGGTCGCCCTTGCCGTTGCCCGACACTGTGGTGGCCGACTCGGAGGACTCGCACTCCGACTCGGCCACCACTTCGTCGCCACTCTGCGGTGCGGTGGTCGCCGTCGTGGGGACCGTCAACGTCGGGGAGGCCGACGTCTCGGAGCCAGACAAGAGCGACGACAGCAGCCACGCGCCGCCCCCGATCACTAGCAGCACCGCCGCGACCGTGCCGCCGAACAGGAGCTTGGTCCGCTTCCGGCTGCTATCGCGCGCCGGCGGGGCTTCGACAGCCGAGGGGGTGGCCTCTGCCTGGTCGAACCACTCGTCGTCGGACTCCGGGCCTCCGGCCACGGCTTCTAGGTGGCGGGGTCCGTTGCGGTCGTCAGCAGAATTTGACGACTCCGAAAACCACTCGGGCAGATCGTCGTCGCGGCTCATTTCCACTCCCCTCGATCGGTGCGGCGATCAGTACGCGGGATCAGTTGAAGTGGACCGGGGGAACGCCCGGGATGTTCAGGTTGTTGATCGACCCGGCAACGTGGTCCTTGGCCTGGTTGATCGAGTCGTTGATGCCGTTCTGCACGCCCATCGCCGCGTGCGGGTTGGCGTTGACCGCGGCCCCGCCGGCACCGAGCGAGGCGGCCCCACCGGCGGCACTTCCGGTGCCGGCCAAGCCGGCGATCGCGGTACCAGCGGTGGCAATCGGACCGGCGGCGGTGGCCGCTCCGATGACGGGGGCAGCGATCGGGCCAAGGGTCGCTAGCGCGGCGATGATCGCGCCGGAGATGGCAGAAGCGGCGGTGAGCATGGTTGTTCCTCTTTCTCTACGGGTGGGACCGGCGACCGGGCGGCCGTCAGCCGATGTGAAGCTGCTTCGGAAGGATCGGGGCCTGCGGCACGACGGGCGCGCGGCCACCCAGGTCGATCGTGATTCCCTGCGGTGCGGCTGCCGGGGCAGGAGC
>NZ_JAALEB010000343.1:0-12916 GCF_014145165.1 Dietzia sp. Cai40
TAGGAGGGTCCACCGTCCGAGATCACCGCAGCAGGCCAATCCCCAACAAAACCCGAACGCGCGAATCGCTTTCTTGGAAGCCGAGAATGCCGAATTGCGCCGCGCATTGGCTGCTCGTGAAGGGGAGCGACCGATCGATCTCGACGATGCCCGCGTTCTGCAAGCAGCAGGTATCTATCGCTACCATCATCCGCTGGAGTCTGCCGCCGCGTACAAGGAGCGCCTTAAGGAGCTCGAAGCCCGGATCGCCGACTCAATCCGCGAGAGCCGAGCCATTGTGAAGTCCGATCTCTTCACACTGAACAACTCACTCGCCCAGGGACGTCGCATGACGTCGGACTTGGGCAAGCTAATGCTGCGCGCATACAACGCCGAAGCTGACAACGTCATCCGTTCCTTGCGGGCAGGAAACGTCGACACCGCAAAACGTCGGCTCGAGGCATCGCGGACCGCCATCGCGCGTCTCGGAGCACTGATGGAAATGCGCATCGACGACGCATTCCATGCGTTGCGCGTTGAAGAGATTGAACTCACCGCCGACTGGTTGATGAAGAAGCAGGCAGAACGCGAAGCAGCCCGCGAAGAACGGGCTCGGCTTCGTGAGGAGGCACGCGTCCAACGAGAGCTAGAAGAAGAACGCTCCCGGCTGGACAAAGAACGTGCACACCTTGCCAACGCATTGGAATCTCTCCGCACCCAGGGGCGCGACGACGCGGACCTCATCGCCCGGCTCGCTGCTGTTGACCAGGCAATCGAGCAGAACGACTACCGCGCCGCCAACATCCGAGCTGGCTACATCTACGTGATCTCTAACGAAGGCGCATTCGGGGCAGGAGTAGTGAAGATCGGGTTGACTCGCCGCCTCGCTCCCGCCGAGCGCATCGCAGAACTTAGCGGAGCCTCCGTACCGTTTCGTTTCGACGTCCATGCGCTGTTCTTTTCCGAAGACGCGGTCACACTCGAGAACGACCTACACAAGCACTTTGCGGACCGAGCTCTCAACCAGGCAAACCCACGCAAGGAATTCTTCTTCGCCACTCCCAGTGAGGTCCGTGACGTGCTCCTGCAACGCGTCGGGAACATCCTCGAGTTCGTCGAGACAGCCGAAGCCCCCGAGTACCGGCAGTCACTGGGAGCATGGCCGCAATCCCGACGAAGCGAAAATGAAGCTCTAGAGCACAACTAGAGAGGCCCGGCGAACTCCACAAGACAACGTCATAAACGGCTGCCCGCCATGGAACCAGTCTGGGCCAAGCTCACTCCAGCGCACCTCAAGTGCGTACAAGAGCCACTGGCCAGGGTAGGGCCGCCGATAAGTTGCGTTCCGTCATGTCTGCTGGTCAGCGGTCGATTAGAGCTCCCACTGTTACTGTCTCGGCATGTGTGGTCGGTACTCGGTAGCTATCTCCGGCTCGGCCCTGGTTGGGGACCTCGATTTGGATGGGGTCGATCCTGGTTTCGAGTGGCCGCCGGCGTATTCGGTGGCTCCCCGTACGCGGGCTCCAGTCATCCGGGATCGCTCGATCGGCGATCAGCGGGTGCGTGAGGCGTCCCTACCGACATGGGGCTTTCGCCCGTCCTGGGCCAAGGAGAAGGGCCCACGGCCGATCAATGCTCGCCTCGAGGGCGTGGCAACCAACGGAATGTTCCGCTCGGCGTTCGCTTCCGCCCGAATCGCAGTTTTGATGACGGGCTACTACGAGTGGCAAGAGGCCCTCGAGGACGGCAAAGAGGTCAAGAACCCCAGCTACGTCCACGCCCCAGGCGACGAGCTCCTGCTCGCTGCCGGCCTACTCGCCTTTCACCGAGAGGGTGATGACGCCGAGTGGCAGACGACGTTCACGATCATCACCCGCACCGGGGAAGACGCGGCTGGCGAGGTCCACGACAGGATGCCGGCATTCCTGACCCCTGGAGCATGGGACACCTGGCTGTCCCCGGAGAAGATCGCCAAGGACCAGGCCTCCGACTTGCTCGACCTGCTTGATGCCGAGTCCCGAGCGGTCGCGGCGACACTGCGGACCCGTCCGGTGTCGCGGGCGGTTAATAATGTTCGCACCCTGGACCGGCATGATGCCGGCCTCATCGAATCGATTGCTGGCGGCGGTGCTGGTCGCTAACGGTGCGGCCCACTCTGTAGCGGGGTTTACCGTCGGCGCCGTTGCGGTAGCGGCGGGGGTTACGGGCCAGTCGTCGCAGGTCGTGCAGTAGCTCGGCGGCCCTGTCTTCGCCTAGCTCGGTGACGGCGAGTCGGTAGACGCCGCGGGCTCCCCAGTCGGGTTCGGGGAGGCCGGCGACTACGCGGTGCCAGCGCATCAGCTCGAGGAAATGCATCTCGCCTGCCTGGTCGGCCGCTTGTCGGATTCGGTCCACCAGCTCGTCCACGCCGGGACCGTAACCGGACCCTCCGACACCGGCGGTCAGTTCAGGTCGCGGGCGGCGATGAGGCCGGCGATGAAGTCGGCGGCCCGGTCCGCTTCGGCGTCGGTGAGGTCGTATGCGATCCCCGCGACGAGAGTGCGGGAGGGGCCGAGCGGTTGCAGGCCGAGACTTACTCGGGTGGTGGCCGACAGGGATGCGCGGTCGGCGATGTACGCAGCGGTGCATCCCAGAGCATCGGCGATGGCTTCGAGCTGCTCGCGGCTCATGGTCGGGGTGTGAGCCGGACGGCCTCGGGCGGCGGGGACCTGGCCCCGTTCCCAAATGCTCATGTGGCCGCCGCTGACGCCGATGGCGAGCGCGAGTTTGAGCTGCGTGAGCCCGGTTTCCAGACGAACGGTGCGGATGGCTCGCCCCAGTGACCTCGCATCAAATGGCGTCATCGCCTCTCCCCCGCCGTTTCGGGTCGGATCTCGGCTACGACCGACCAGTGCCCGTTCTCGTGGGCGGTCGAGACCACGGATGCCTCGGCGCCGTCGAAGAGGTCGAGCTGTTACAGGCGGCGGTCGAGGTCGATGTGAGCGTGCAGCTCACTCGGCCCGGTCCCGATGAGGTACATAGTCGCCATCGTGCCCGGTGCTAGGGCTGTGCGAGCACCGCTCCCGCCGGGTACGTAGATTTGCAGGAACCCAACACTTCTATGATAGTTACATAACGCTCCTGGCGGCGGCCGGCACGATCGAGGAGCGAGCGGGGACGGTGATGCTGTCCCGCCTGATCGCCTCGGCGACCAGCACCGATGCGGACTCCTCCACCTTCTCAGAGGTGGCCCGGGTGTTCGGTATCGACTGGATTCCCGCCGTTCGGCTGGCGGACGAACTCAGCTAGGGGCACGTCTCTCACGCGCTCATTCAGCGACGAGCAGGCCGGCACCAGCGGCCGTCATCGTCACCTACGCAGGATCGGCGCGCTGGCATCGGAGCGCCACCCCGAAATGACGTAAGGCTCGGTTCCCCTGAGGGAACCGAGCCTGTGTGCAGTAGTAGCGGGGACAGGATTCGAACCTGCGACCTCTGGATTATGAGCCCAGCGAGCTACCGAGCTGCTCCACCCCGCGTCGTTTGCGTCTGTGAAACTACGTGCCGCGCACCGGAGGAGGCAAATCGAGCGCCACCGCCTGCGGAGCATGTCCACCAACGCCTGCGCTGCCCACGCCAGGTCCACGGATCGCACGCTATCCAGCCTCATGTGCCCCTCGCCCACAACTCTGAGAGATGCATCCCGGCCACGGGGAGCCGAACCGCGAAGGTTCTTGCGGGCGGCAATCGGCGACTCACATCTAGCGCGCTTGACCTTGCCACAGTGTCAAGGTTGATGATCAGCTCATGAGAATCGGTGAGATCGCCCGGCTGACCGGAGTCAGCGCACGCAGCATCCGGCACTACCACCGCTCGGGCGTGCTCGCCGAGCCCCCGCGAACCACCGGCGGATATCGCGAGTACGACGTGACCGCCCTCGTGCGGATCTCCCGGATCGCGTTCCTCTCCGACTCGGGAGTGCCCCTGCGCGAGATCAGCGCGCTGCTGGAGACCGCGCCCGGCAGCATGGCCGACGATCTGGCCGCCGTCCGCTCAGGAATCGACACCCGCATCGCCGCTCTCACCCGCCAGCGCGAACGCCTCGACCTGATAGCCCAGCGCGCCGCCGACGGCCTACCCCTGGGACTGCTGCCCGAGCCGGTATCGCGTGCGCTCGACCTCTGTCGGTACGCGGTCCCCGACGACCCCGACCTCACCGCGCTCCTGGACCGCGAACAGGACCTGCTCGACCTGCTTGCGCTTAACGGCGACTTCCCCGTACAGCTCACTGCCTCATACACCGCCATCGCTTTCGACGCCGGTCGCCGCACCCGGTACCTCGACCTACTCGCTGGCTTCCACCGGATCGAGGGCCGGCGGCCCAGCGAGGTGGAGCCGCAGATCGCAGACCTCGTCGACGCACTGCTGGCCGACCAAGACCTTCGAGCGCTGGTGGCGGGAGTGCCGGCCGAGCCGGGTGATGAGCACGATGCCGCCGATGCCACCCACGGACCGACGCTCGAGCAGCTCCTTCCCGACCCGGCCCAGCGCGAAGTAGTGCGCCGCACGCTCGCTGCCTCAGGAGTACTGCCGTGAACAGCAGACTGGTTCCATTGATTGCGCTTGTCGTCGTCGTCACCGACGCGGTTCTCCTGGCCACCGGGGTGATCGGCCCCGCGACGGCGTTCGCGCTCTTCCTGGCGGTCGAGGTGCCACTCGGGGCGATCGCCGTCACCGGTTACGTCCGCCGCTACCGAGCCCACCGCGCTGACGCTCGCACCCGCGCCGACGCACTACGCGCCCTGGCCGCAGAGGACCCCTATCTACGACTGATCGGCACCGAAGCGCGAACACTCGCCTCGCTGGCCCGGTGGGTGACGCGGCGGCCAGACGTCCCTGACGGCGCGGCGGCACTCGGCCACTCCCGCGGCACGCTTGGCATCCCGGTGGCGATGGCGGTCGCGGCGTCAATCGAATTGATCGCCGTGCACCTGTTGGTGCCATGGCCCGAGGTGCGGCTGGTGCTTGACCTGCTCGGGATCTACGGGCTGCTGATCGTACTCGGATGGCTGGCCGGCCGGATCGTGCGACCGCATCTGATCGAGGACGGCGAACTCGTGCTGCGCAGCGGCACGCACGTCTGCGCACGGGTACCACTCGACGCAATCGCGACAGTGCGGCGCGACCGGCGGCTCTCCCCCACATCTGCGGAGATCGCGCCCGATGCAAGCGGCGGGAACGCACTCACGCTCGCTGGTCCGGACGGCACCACTCTGAGCATCGAGCTTGACCGCCCGGTGCCTGCGTCCGTCCCCGGGTTTGCCTGGAGTGCACCCTCCCCGCGTGAGGTCACCGTGCTGCGGCTACACGTCGATGACCCGGATGCCGCACTGCGTGCGATCACAGAGGCGGTCGCCGGGACCGGGGCTACACCGCGGGCCGGTTACGCGCCCTGACGGGCCTACGTGTCCTCTCTGCCCGCGTCTATGGCACCACCTTCTGGCCGACCTCGTCGTCGTCAATAGGCCCCTCAGCCCAGCGCCACCACGCACTTGCCCGTCGTCCGCCCGGAGAGCATGTCCACGATCGCCTGCGGCGCGGACTCCAGGCCCTCGTATCGCGCGAGGTCCAGGTTCAGGTCACCCGATCGCCACAGCTCCGCGAGGTGCTTCCTGGCCTCGGGCAGACGATCTGCGAACGTGCCGGCGCGAAAGCCCCGCAGGTTGATGTCCTTGCTCGTGGCGTTGAAGAGGTTTCCGGGAGCAGCGGGCGGCTTGCCGTCGTAACCGCCGATCGCACCGCACAGCGCGACCCGGCCGAGCCGGCGCAGGTGATCGAGCGCGGCCCTGAGGTGGTCGCCGCCGACGCTGTCGAAGTAGACGTCGATGCCCTCGGGCGCGAACTCGCTGAGCGGCCCGTCCAGACCGTCACGCCAGTTGAACGCGGCGTCGAGCCCGAGCACGTCCTTGAGATAGGTGACCTTCTCGGCACTGCCGGCGCTGCCGATCACCCGGCACCCGTGCGCCTTGGCGAGCTGCGCCGCGACGCTGCCCACCGCGCCGGCGGCCGCGGAGATCCACACGACGTCGTCGGGCTTGAGGGAGGCCACCACGAACATCCCCGCCCACGCCGTGAGCCCGGTCATGCCGAGCAGCCCCACCTGGAGCTCGGGCGGGCCCAGCTCGCGGTCCAACTTGGACAGCGCGCCGGCCACGCCGAGGGCCTGGTTCTCCGGATCGACCAAGGCGTAGTCGCGGTAGCCGAGGTCGTGGTGCACCAGGTCCCCGGGTGCGTACCCCTCCGCGTCCGACTCGACCACCTCGCCGACCACCATCCCGGCGAGCGCCTCCCCCGGCTTGAGCGCCGGCAGGTACCCGGGAGGCGAGACGGGATCGAGGCGCAGTCGGGTGGCCGCGTCCACCGAGAGCAGGGTGTTCCGGATGAGCACGTGCCCCGGAGCCATGACGGGCATCTCGGTGGGCACCACCTCGAGATCATCCGCCGCCAGGGCACCATCGGGGTGCCTGACCAGGCGAACCTCGCGGTTGCCCTGTGCTGCGTTGCCGGTCGTCGTGTCGTTCATCGCCGTGTCGGTCATGCGATCCCTACCGATCGTTGTGTGGGCCAGTTCACACCACAGTAAATGAACTGACTTCACTTAAGCTACAAATCGGCGAAGACACCCACGAGATCAGCGAGCAGGGCGTGCGAGTGAAGCACAGAGACACACGTGAGAAAGAGGGGTCGACGAAAAAACCGCCAGAGGGGCGAACGAACGCCCCCCTGGCGGTTTCTCGCTGCTTCTACGAGCGCAGTTTCTACGAGCGCAGTTTCTACGAGCCCAGTGACCCTGTCGAGCCGAAGGGGTCGAGCGAGCCGAGGCTTCCGAACGGCCCGGGTGCGCGATCCAGCGCGAACGACACGTCCTCGACATCGTCATCGGAGAGGTCAATGACGACGGTGGGGTCAGCGATCTCGCAGCCCTCCGGCGGCGTGACCGTGACCGTGTAGCCGTCCGTGGCGGGCAGGTACTGGAAGAAGAACTGCCCGTCCTCAGTGAGCGAGCGGCTGCGGGTTATGGCGCTGTAGGTCAGCGCCTCGGTGTCGATATCGAGGGAGACCTCGACCCCGTTGAGACCATTGCCCTCGCCAGCGTCGCAGCCCGTCACCACTCCCCAGATCGAGTGGACTACCACGAGTCCCACATCGACACCGGTGATATCAGCGCCGTCGACGGTGACGGCGGCGCCTCCGGGGTACGGCGTCGGCCCGCACCCGGCCGGGGCGTACGGCACGAGCCGGTAGTCTCCGTCCTCCACATTCGGGAAGCTGAACGCCCCGCCGTCGGTGATGTTCTGCGAAGCGACGACCGCGTTGGCGTCGTCCTTGAGCTCGATCCAGGCCGAACCGTCACCACAGCCGTTGGTGAACACGCCGGAGACGTCGAAGGCGGCTGGATCCGCGTGGGCGAACTGTGGGCCGGCCAGCACGACACTCGCGCCGAGCGCGAGTCCGGTGACAAACTTTGACTTCATGGACAGACCCTAGGTGACACAGTTCACATTCACAATAGAGTTCTTATCTACAATGCTCGCGGCCGTAGATCAGGTGGGACGCAGCCCTGGCTTGATTTGCAGACCGGGCGCGGCGATCGACGTTGTCGTCGTCATCAACGCGGTTCCCCCGCCACTATTGCGCTCACCTCAGACGCGGTGAAGGATGAGGATCGAGTGAGAAACAGACGTGGCGCCCCTGAACGGTCGGTCGCGATGCGCTCTCACCGGTAGTCGAGCGGGGTGGCACGCACGATGCGCGCACTGATCGTCTTTGAATCGATGTACGGCTGCACCCACGACATCGCCGATGCCATCGCACGCGGCGTCGCTCTGGTGGGCGACGTCACTGCAGTCCCCGTCTCGCACGCGATAGACGAGGACACCTCCGTCTATGACCTGGTGATCGTGGGCGGCCCCACCCATGTGCACGGGATGAGTCGCGAGTCGACCCGGCGTGGCGCGGTCGAGGCCGCCGACCAACCGGATAGTGACCTGACGATAGAGCCCGACGTGGCCGCTGCGGGGATCAGGGACTGGCTGGGCGAGCTCTCCCGGCGCGAGGGGGCTGCTGCCGCGTTCGATACGCGCGTCGACAAACCCGCGATCCTCACCGGGCGGGCGTCTAAGGGAATCGCGAAGAACCTGCAGAAGCTGGGATTCACGCTTGTCGCTGAGCCGGAGAGTTTCCTGGTCGACACCCACACCCAGCTGCTCGAGGGCGAGGAAGCCCGCGCGGAGCAGTGGGGCCAGACGGTGGCGGCGCGGATGCCCTGACCCCGTGGTGGGGTGATCCGCTCACTCTCCCCCGAACCACGCCCGACTGAGCTCCGCGTACCGCCCGTCCGTCCGCAACAGCTCCTCGTGCGTCCCGGATTCGACGACCCGGCCGTGGTCCATCACCAGGATCCGGTCGGCGGCCGCGGCCTGGCTCAGCCGGTGCGCCACCACCAGTCCTGCGCGGCCCTTCAGCACTGCGGCCGCTGCCGCGTCGAGGCGGCGGGCGCCGGCGGACCCGGCCTCGGCGGTGGCCTCGTCGAGGATCACCACGTCCGGGTCGGCCAGCTCCACGCGGGCCAGGGCGATCATCTGGGCCTGCATCGGATCGAGTGGATGCCCGCCCTCGCCGATCACGGTGTCGACTCCGTCGGGCAGGTCGTCCACCCAGTCGGCCCCCACGGTCTGCAGGGCCGCGCGCACCTCGGACAGGCCGGCCTCGGGGCGGGGAGCCCGGACGTTCTCGACGATCGACGTCGCGAAGGAGTGCACCTCCTGGGAGACCATGGTGATGCGCTGGCGCAGGGCGAGCGGGTCGACCTCGGCCAGCGACACCCCTTCCATCCGCGCGGTACCGCGCGTGGGGACCACGGACCCGGCGGCGACCAGCGCCAGGGTGCTCTTGCCTGCACCGGTGGAGCCGACCACGGCCACCACCTCGCCCGGCGCGAGGGTCAGGTCGACGTCGATCAGGGCAGGTGCTCCCTCGCCGTACGAGTGGCTGACGCCGGCCAGCTCGAGGGCGCCGGGCTGGTTGGTGAGGGGCTGGTTGGTGACGGGCTGGGCGCCGGGCTCGTCGTTGACGGGCTCGAGCGTGGCCGTGCGGTCGGGCACGGGCATGGTGATCACCCCGACCATCCGGACCAGCGAGGCCCCGGCGGACTGGACCTGGTCGACCATGCCCACTAGCGCGCCGATCGGGTTGAACAGCCGGTGGAACAGCAGCGCGGCGGTGGTCACGGCGCCGGCGGTGAGGGTGCCGGCGTCCACCAGGACAAAGCCGACGACCAGCAGCAGCCCGAGGACCGTGACCTCGGCGCGGTTGTTCCGGCTGAAGGCGCGGGTGACAAAGTAGAACACCCGGATGGACAGGTCCCGCGCGTGCCCGGAGGCCGCGGTGATCCGGTCCAGCTCGGAGTCCTGGGCATCAAAGGCGTGCAGGGTCCGGGATCCGGTGATGCCGCCGAGGAGTCGGCTGGCGCGGGTACCGAATGCTGCCCGCTCCGCGGCGTAGATGGGGCCGGACCGGGGCAGGTACCAGCGCAGGGTGGTCCAGTACATGGGCAGCGCGACCAGCCCCACCAGTCCGAGCCGCCAGTCGACCGCGGCCAGGCCGATCCCCGAGACGATCACGGTGAACAGTGACTGCACCACCAGCGGGACCACGGCGGTGGCGGCCTGGCTGATCTCGCGGGCGTCCTCGGCCACGCGGGAGACCAGGTCGCCGGTCTCGGTGGTCTCCATCTGCGCGGCGCCCAGTTGCAGGGAGCGGTCCATCACCATCTCGCGCAACCGAGCCACCGTGGGCTCGGTCAACCGGGCGAGCCACGCCTGGCCCGCCCAGGCACAGCCGGCGCCCACGATGCCTGCGGCGGCGATCGCCCCCGCGCCCACCCACACCGCGGTGTAGTTCTGGCTCCCGGGCAGGACGTCGACCAGCCAGCCGATCACCCACGGCGCCACCAATCCCGCGACGGACGCGACCAGGCCGGTCAGGCACACCAGGATCAGGTAGAGGCGGCGTTCGGTGAGTAGCGGTGACAGCACGGCGAGGGACTCGCGGCCGCTCGCCAGTGGAAGGGTCCCCGTGGTGACCAGGGCCCCGGCGCTGTCCGGCGCTTCTGCAGCCCTGGTGTCAGTGCTGCTCGTGTCGGTGCTGCTGGTTTCGGTGCTGCTCATCGGTCGACCGCCGATCGGTAGGAGGCGGAGGTCTCGCGCAGCTCGAGATGGGTGCCGGAATGCGTCTCACCGCTCCGCGGGAGGTGGACCACCCGGTCGGCGGTCGCGAGGAACGGCGGCGATGAGGTGACGATCAGCGTCGCCTGCCCCGGCCGACTCGTGCGCACGCGGCGCACGGCCTGGGCGATCTCCCACTCGGTCACCGCGTCCACGGCGCTGGTCGGATCGTGCAGCACCAGCACATCCGGGTCGGCGTGCAGGGCGCGGGCCAGCGCGATCCGCTGACGCTGGCCGCCGGAGAGGTTGCGTCCCCCCTCCTGCACCACGTGGTCCAGCCCGTCGGGCAGGTGCTCGACGATCTCCGCGACGGCCGAGGCCGCCAGGACCTCATCGGAAATCGGGTTGTCGTCGTCGTCAATTGGCTTGCCACCCAGCGCGGCATCACCCGGGGCGTCGTCACCGAGCGCGTCGTCACCCAGCGCGTCGTGGCGCATCGCGATGTTGGATCGGATGGTGCCGACGAACAGGTCCACGCGGTGGGGGGCGACGACGACGTGGTTGGCGATCGCCGGGGCCAGGCGGCTGCGTCGATGCCCGCCCACCAGCACGGCGTCGGCGCCGTCGCTGTGGCCGGCGATCGCCAGCGTCACCGCCTCGGCGGCGGCCGGTTGCTCGGCCACCAGCGCGACCAACTCCCCCGCCGTCACCCCGAGGTCCAGATCCCGGCCGTCGGGGAGCTCCAGCCCACTGACCTGAAGGTGCGACCCCGCAGGGACCTCCGAGCCGGACTCGTCCACCGGCGCCGAGGCCTGCAGGTCGACCAGGCGCTGCGCGGCGCCGTGGGACCGGGCGAAGATCCCCACCATGGCGGTGATGAGCCGGACCGGTTCCTCGAAGAAGACGGCCACGCCGACCACCGAGACCAGCGTGCCGATCGCCATCTCCCCGGACAGCACGCGGTACCCGGCGGCCAGCAGCACCAGCGCCAGGACCACGGCCATTCCGAGCGACCCGATGCCCTGGACCCGGCCCGTGCGCTCGGCGGTGACGATGCCCGCGTCGGCCGCGGCGCGGGAGGCGTCGCGGTACTGCTCGGCCGCCCAGCGCTCGCCGCCCCCGGCCTTGAGCACGCGCAGTCCGGTCATGATGTCGGTCGCGCGGCTGCTGGCCATGCCGATGGCGGTCTGCTGCGCGGTGCTGTGCCGGGAGATGACCCGGCTCGGCAGCGCCACCAACACCAGGCTCAACGGGACGCCGATCAGGACGATGAGCCCCACCAGCAGATCGGTCCACAGCAGGTAGACCGAGATCCCCACGATGCCGATGAGCGCGGACCCGCCCAGGGCGATCTGCCGGAAGACCAGGGCGGCCACGTCGGCGTCGGCCGAGCAGACCGACAGCACGTCGCCCGAGCTCGCGTCGTCCATGGCCCGGCGCCGGGTGAGCGGCACCCGGGTGGCCTCCACCCGCAGGTCGTGGGCCTCGTCCTGCAGGGCCCGGTTGCTCAGCCTGGCGCCGAAGCGGTAGCTCAGGCTCAGCACGGTGAACAACGCGATGAGCCCGAGGACCGACCACAGCATCGCCCAGCGGTCCAGCGGGATGATCGCCCGGTCGACGATCACGCCGATCGCGATGGGCACCAGCGCCTCGGAGACCTGCCACATCGTCATGAGCACCAGCCCGGGGCCCACGAGTCGCGTGCGACGGCCGATCGCCCGGAGCAGGAGCCCGTTCGCGGTCGACGGGATGCCGGTGTCCTGCCGGCGCGTCGATGTGGGTGCTGACATGCGTGTGGGGCTCCCGCCGATGGTGAAGGGCGTCTGTGGGTCTCGCCGACCCACGACACTAGTTCCACCCGGGAACGCGGTGGCCTACGCGTCCTCCGGCGCGCGGTCCACGCGTGTCCTCCCTACGGCGCCGTGGTCCCCACCGAGTACGCCGCCGCCGCGTCGCGGACGTCCATGAGGTACTCCCGCGAGGCGTTGTAGGCCAGCACGGCCCGCTGCCAGTTCTCGGCCTGGGACAGGTCTCCCCCGTTGGTGCAGAGCAGACGGGCGGCGGCCACGGCGGCGTCGTCGATCTGGTTGGGGTCGGCCCGCCCGTCGCCGTCGGCGTCGACGCCGTACTTGCGCCACGACTCGGGGATGAACTGCATGGGACCCACGGCCCGGTCGAACTCCGGGTCCCCGTCCAGCTCCCCGCCGTCGGTGTCCGGGATCCGCGCGAATCCGGGCGAGCCGTCGAGCTGGATGCCGATGATCGGCGGCAGCGCGTAGCCGTCGTCGTTGAGGGTGGCACCCCGGTACCTGCCGTGCCGCGTCTCCACGTGCCCGATCCCGGCCAGCGTGGTCCACGCGAGGTTGCACTCGGGCCGGGTCTGCCGCATGGTCTCGGCGGCGTTGCCGTAGGCGGCCAGCGCCGCGACGGGGATGTTCATCTGCTCGTTGATCCCCTGCGCCCACGGCCGCAGCTGATCGGAGGTCCGGCCGGGGGCGTTGATGTCCACCGCGGGAACGGGCGCCCCGGCGGCGGGCGGGATGCCGGGAGGGATCGGGGGCGGCGCCTCGCGGGTGGGCCCGTAGGAACAGGCCGATGCCACCACGGCCGCGGCGAGGGACAGGGCCACAGCGCAGGCGCGGCGGGGGCGAATAGTCATCGAGTGCCATTCTGCCGAAAACCCGGCACGTCCCGCCTCGGGGGATTCCCTGATCTCAGGCGCGCTGCCCGTAT
>NZ_JAALEB010000344.1:0-1230 GCF_014145165.1 Dietzia sp. Cai40
CGTCCGCGGAGAGCCGGAGCAGGACGAGCTTCTGGGTCTTGAGGTTGGCCATGGCCAGGGCGCCTTCCCACTGGCCCCACGCCGATCCCCTGAGGAACTCGATGTCGGCGCTGGCGAGCGTCGGGCGGCCCGAGGACCAGACGGCCTCGACGGCGTCCGGGTAGCGGGTGGTGTCGGTCATCGGGACGTTCTGGTTGTAGCTGCCGCCGATGTTCGGGTTCCAGCCGTAGTTGGCGCCGGGCTGGATGAGGTTGACCTCGTCGTCGACGTCCGGGCCGTGCTCGGCGGAGTAGACGTTCCCGGTCCCGGGCTGGATGGCCAGGCCCTGGATGTTGCGGTGGCCGATCGAGGTGATCACCGAGTCGCCGGTCGCGGGCGAGCCGTCGGGACGGATGTGCAGTGTCTTGCCGGCCAGCGAGGTGGGGGACTGCGGACCCGTCGGGCTCTGCGAGTCACCGGTGCCCACGTAGATCGACCCGTCGGGGGCGACGAGCAGGCGGCACCCGCTGTGGATGCCCTGGGCGCTGAGCGGGATCCCCGTCAGCGTGTCGCGGACCTTGGTCATGGCGGACCAGTCGTCGGCGGCCCGGAACGTGGTGATCCGGTTGTCCCGGGTCCCGCCGTCGGAACTGGACCAGCACACGTGGATCTGGCGGTTGGTGGCGAACCCGGCGTCGACCGCCATGCCCATGAGTCCGCTCTCGGACTGGCGGACCAGCCCGGGCAGGTCGATCGCGACATCCCGCCGGGCGCCGCCGGGCAGCTTGGCCACCATGCGGCCGCCGCGCTCGCCGGTGAGGATCGTGCCGTCCGGGGTGCGGACCACGTCCCACGGGACGTTGAGACGGTCGAGGACGGTCGTGGCGGTGACCGCCGGGCTCGCCACCACCTGGACGCCCTCGCCCGCGCCGACGCCCACGACCGGCGGGAACAGGATGTTCGGCGGGATGATGCTGATGTCGTTCGACCCCAGGGACCCCGTCTGGGCGATGGCCGTCACGGGGAGCGCGACCGCGACGGCCGCCGCGGCGGCGAGCCCGGCCATGGACCGGGTGCGGAGGCGGGATCTGATCGGGCGGGGGTGGGGGTCGGTGACACAGGTGCTCCCTCGATCGTGTGCTGTCGACTTGTGGTGTGACACAGACCATATGCACATATTTCCGAGGGCGGTACCGCACCGACGACAGACCCCGGCCCCCCGTCCGTCGATGGGCGGGGGGCCGGGGTCGG
>NZ_JAALEB010000345.1:0-10398 GCF_014145165.1 Dietzia sp. Cai40
GGGAGAACCTCGTCAGGGACCTGCCCGACGACCATCCGACACCGGGAGGAACGCACCGATGAGCCTGTCGGAGTTCCAGCACCCGCTGTGGCTGGTCCTGGTGGTCGTGCCACTGGCCCTCGCGATCGGATACGTGATCGCGCTGCGATCCAAGAGGCGCAGGACCGTGCGCTTCGGCAACTTCGGCGTCCTGCGGACCGTCGACCGTGGCGGTCGACGCTGGTTCACCCACGTCCCCGCGGTGCTGCTCATCCTGTCGCTGCTCGCCCTGGTGGTGGCGCTGTCCGGGCCGCAGAAGGAACAGAAGGTGCCGCGGAACCGCGCGACGGTCATGCTCGTCGTCGACGTGTCACTGTCCATGGAATCCACGGACGTGTCACCCTCCCGCCTGGAGGCCGCGCAGCAGGCCGCCACCACGTTCGCCAACAACCTCACCCCGGGCGTCAACCTGGGACTGGTCTCCTACGCCGGAACGGCCTCGATGCTCGTGGCACCCACCACCGATCGGGGACCCGTGGTCCGCGCCGTCGAGCGACTCCGGCTGGACGAGAGGACCGCGACCGGCGAGGCGATCTACACCGCCACCCAGGCCGTCACGACGTTCACCGAGAGCCTCGGTGGCACCGACCAGGCGCCGCCGGCCCGTATCGTGCTGCTCTCCGACGGCAAGGAGACCGTCCCCGCGGACCCGACCGAGGAGCGCGGGGCCTTCACCGCCGCCGAGCGCGCCGAGGAGGCCGGCATCCCGATCTCGACCATCTCCTTCGGCACCCTCTACGGGACAGTGGACATCCAGGGTCGCCCGCAGCCCGTCCCCGTCGACGACGCCTCGTTGCGCACCATCGCCGAGATCTCGGGGGGTGACTTCTTCACCGCCTCCAGCCTGGAGGAGCTCGACTCCGTCTACCGCACCCTCGAGGAACAGATCGGGTTCGAGTGGAAGAAGGCCGACGCCTCGCGGCCGTGGCTCGTGATCGGGTCCCTGCTGGCGATGCTCGCCGCAGCCGGATCCCTGGTGGCACACCGCCGCATCCCGTGACGGGTCCGCGCACCCCCACCGGGTCACCCGTGACGGTTCGATAGGTTGGTGCACATGGTTCCCGACAGCACGCCCACCCCCACCCCCCGGACGGTCCTGGTGACCGGGGGCAACCGCGGCATCGGACGCGCCGTGGCCGAACGACTCGCCGCCGACGGCCACCGGGTGGCGGTGACCCATCGAGGGTCCGGTGCGCCCGACGGCCTGTTCGGAGTCCGGTGTGACGTCACCGACCCCGACTCCGTCGACGCGGCGTTCACCGCGGTCGAGGCCGAGTACGGCCCGGTCGAGGTGGTGGTGTCCAACGCCGGGATCACCGACGACACCCTCCTGATGCGGATGAAGGACGAGCAGTTCACCCGGGTCGTCGAGGCGAACCTGTCCGGCGCGTTCCGGGTGGCCAGAAGGGCCTCCCGGGGGATGCTGCGCGCCAGGTTCGGCCGACTCATCTTCATCGGATCGGTGGTCGCCCAGTCGGGCACCGCGGGCCAGGTCAACTACGCCTCGTCGAAGGCCGGCCTCATCGGGATGGCCCGCTCACTGACCCGGGAACTCGGCTCACGCAACATCACGGCCAACGTCGTGGCCCCCGGGTTCATCGACACCGACATGACCGCCGGGCTGGACGACAAGACGCAGGCCCTCGCCGTGGCGGCCATCCCGCTCGGCCGGAAGGGCAGCGCCGACGACGTGGCGGGGGCCGTCAGCTTCCTCGCGGGGGACGACGCCGGCTACATCTCGGGTGCCGTCCTGCCCGTCGACGGCGGTATGGGAATGGGGCACTGACCATGAGCGAGAACACCCGCACCGGGATCCTCTCGGGCAAGACCATCCTCGTCACCGGGGTGATCACCGACGCCTCGATCGCCTTCCACATCGCCAAGCACTGTCAGCTCCACGGCGCCACCGTCATCCTCACCGCGTTCGGCCGGCCGTCGCTGGTGCGGGCGATCTCGAAGCGACTGCCCGACAGGCCTGCGGTGATCGAACTGGACGTGCAGAGCGAGGAGGACCTCGCGGCGCTCGAGGGCAGGGTGAGAGAACACGCCGAGTCGCTCGACGGGGTGGTGCACTCCATCGGGTTCGCGCCGCCCAGTTGCCTCGGCGACCCGTTCCTCGACGCGCCCTGGAAGGACGTCTCCGTCGCCGTGGAGGTCTCCGCCTATTCGTACGCGTCCCTCGCCAGGGCCGTGCGCCCCCTGCTCAACCTCGGCGCGTCGATCATCGGACTGGACTTCGACCCGCGGTTCTCCATGCCCTTCTACAACTGGATGTCCGTGGCCAAGAACGCCCTGGAGGCGGTCAACCGCTACGTGGCCCGAGAACTCGGCCCGGAGGGCGTGCGGTCCAACCTCATCGCCGCCGGCCCCGTCAAGACCCTCGCGGCCAAAGCCATCGCCGGAGACGCGCTCGGTCCCGGCGGAGAACTGGACCAGATGCAGGACGAGTGGGCCAGGCGCGCCCCCCTGGGGTGGGACGTGAACGACCCCACCGCGGTGGCGACCACCGCGGTGGCGCTGCTCTCGGACCTCATGCCCGCCACCACGGGAACAGTGATCTATGCAGACGGTGGAGCCGGCACCGTCTCCTTCAGCGGACAGGAGAACCACAGATGACCGATGGTGAGCTCGAGGTGACCGGGCCCGTGGACGCCCTCCTCGTCCTGTCCTTCGGCGGGCCCGAGGGTCAGGAGGACGTCATTCCCTTCCTCGAGAACGTCACCCGCGGGCGCGGGATCCCGGCGGCGCGACTCGAGGAGGTCGCCACCCACTACCGACAGCTGGGTGGCCGCAGCCCGATCAACGACCTCAACCGTGAGATCATCGCGCACGTCGAGGAGGAGCTCGCCCGCAGCGGCAGGGACCTGCCGGTGTACTTCGGGAACCGCAACTGGACCCCGATGATCGAGGAGACGGTCCGGCAGATGACCGCGGACGGCGTCCGGACCGCGGCGGTGTTCGCCACCTCCGCGTGGGGCGGCTACTCCGGCTGTGCGCAGTACCAGGAGGACATCGCCCGCGCGCGCGAGCAGGTCCCCGGTGCGCCCTCGATGGTCCGCCTGCGACAGTTCTACGACCATCCCCTGTTCATCGAGCGGTTCGCGTCCGATCTCCGCGCCGCCCGGGAAGCGGCGGCGCCGGGAGCCCGCGTCGTCTTCACCGCGCACTCGGTCCCCGAGGCGGCGGACGCCGTCGCGGGTCCGCCCGCGCTCGGAGGTCGTCTCTACAGCCGTCAGGTCGCCGAGGCGTCGCGGTTGGTGGCCCGCGCGGCCGGGGTCGACGATCACGACCTGGTCTGGCAGTCCCGTTCCGGACCCCCGAGCGTGCCGTGGCTCGAGCCCGACGTGGTGGACCATGTCCGTGGACTGGCGGAGGACAGCGGCGTCCGCGACGTCGTGATCGTCCCGATCGGGTTCATCTCCGACCACGTCGAGGTGATCTGGGACCTCGACACCGAGCTGGTGGACGAGGTGCGCGAACTCGGCGTGACGGTCACCCGCTCGGCGACACCCGGGCCGAGCCCGGAGTTCGCCCGGATGGTCCTTCAGCTGCTCGAGGAGGTCGAGTCCGGAGTGCAGGGCGACAGGCTCGGCGACGTGCCCGCGCTGGGCTGCAACCGAGATGGTGCCCGATGCGCGGTCGGGTGCTGCTCCCGCTAGACGACGCGGAGAACACCCGTCCCCGCCGGTCGCCTCAGGCGCCGCGGGAGGCCGCGTCCCCCGCCGCGGCGACCGCCGCGCGACGAGCCGCGTCCTTTACGGCCACAAGGCGTCGCAGGATGGGTTCCCGGGCGGCCGGGTCGACGCCCACGTCCGGCTGCGCCAGCGCGACCGTGATGATCGCCTCCACCCTGTCGATCCTGTGCACCAGCTCGATCACGCGGGACGGTAGACCGGCGGGTAGCCGGGTGACGTGGGAGTCCAGGTCCAGATCGCCCGCCTGACCCACCCGTGTCGTGGTCCGCTCGATCAACTCCGCCGCCTCGACCACCGCCTGCCCCAGGGCGAACAACGCCGCAGAGGGCCCGTCGGGTTGGGGAGGCACCGGACAGTCCGCGATGCCGCGGACACGCCAACGCAGGACGTCCGGGTGCGGGTGGACGCACGTGAGGACGACCGCCTGGCGGCTCGCCGGGTCGCGGACCAGGACCCCCCACCCCGCCTCCGCCACGTCGGAGCGGAGCGAGGGCACCGCGGGGAGGCTCGACGAATCCCCGGGTGCCGCGGTGAGCAGGGCCAGCGACTCCGGGGCGGGATGCGATCCCACCGAGCGCCGGAGACCGGTCACGAGCCCGGGCAGCAGCGCGGTGGGTCCCGAGGCGGGGGAGATCCCGTCCAGCATCCGTACGGGCTCGCCGGTGACCTCGACCAGGTGCGACCCGGCCAGGCCCGAGACGTACCCGGTCAGTTCGTCGAAGGGCTGATCACCCCAGGCGGTGCGCAGGAGGAACAGCGGCAGCGGCCACGCGGGGGACAGCGCGGCGCTCCGGGTGAGGGGGCGGGACATGACGATCAATCCTACCGGCCGGTGCGCCGCCGACCCCCCGCGCACGGATCCGGCTACCGTGTCGGCCCATGGCAGACATGTACGGATCCGACATCCTGTCCGGGACGGCGCGACGTCGCCGACCGGAGATCCCCGTCGTCGTGGCCGAGAGCGACCTGGTGGTGGAGCACGCGGACTCCGGATTCTGCGGTGCCGTGGTGGGATTCAACCGCACCCCCGACGGCGACTTCGTCAAACTCGAGGACCGCCGCGGCCTGGTCCGCCTCTTCGCCATGACCCCCTCGGCCTTCCTCATCGACGGCTCACCGGTCACGCTCCGCAGGCCCGGGCCGGTCGTGGCGGCCGGCCCGAAGGTCACGGCGTCCGGGTCCCGGAAGGTCGAGGGCCTGCGGGCCAGGACCGCGCGCGCTGGCCGTATATGGGTCGAGGGCATCCACGACGCGGCCATCGTCGAGAAGATCTGGGGCCACGACCTGCGGGTCGAGGGGATCGTCGTGGAGCCACTCCACGGGATCGACGACCTGCCCGCCCTGGTGGCGGAGTTCGGGCCGACGCCGCAGGCGCGCCTGGGCGTCCTGGTCGACCACCTGGTCACGGGCAGCAAGGAGTCACGCATCGTCGCCGGGCTCGGCGGCGACGTGCTGGTGACCGGACACCCCTATGTGGACATCTGGCAGGCGGTCAAACCCCGGGCCGTGGGGATCCACGAATGGCCGGTCGTCCCACGGGGCGAGGACTGGAAGACCGGCATCTGCGACCGGCTCGGATGGGGTGAGCCGGCCGACGGTTTCCGGCGGGTCCTGGGCGCGGTGAGCACGTACCGGGACGTCGAGCCGGCCCTGCTGGGTGCGGTCGAACGTCTGGTGGACTTCGTCACCGAGCCCGCCTGATCCCCACCGGGGTCAGCTCACCCGGGTCTGCCGACCCCGTCGTCGTCTCCACGGACGGGCAGGCGGGCGTCCAGGATCATCCCGACCAGTCCCACCGCCGCGAAGGCGCCCGTCGCCCACAGCGCGGCGGTCCCGTCGCCCTCGGTGAGGGAGTGCCCCAGCAGGATCGCCGCGACGGTCCCCGGGGTGCTGCCGATGACGGTCGCGGGCAGGAACTGACGGAACGGGATCGAGGTGAGGGCGGCCGCATAGTTGACCACCGAGAACGGCGCGGCGGGGACCAGCCTCAGGCTCCCGACGGAGAGCCATCCGCGACGCCGGAGGCGGGCGTCCACCGCCGCGACGCGGGGGTCCGCGCGCAGCGCGGCGGTGCGGCGGTGGCCCAGACGGCGGACGCCGACGAACGCGAGGGTGGCCGCTATCCCGGAGGCCACCAGTGACCACGGGATCGCCACCGCGGGAGCGAAGAGCACAGCGGCCGAATAGGTGAAGGTCGACCGGGGGACCGGCGCCACGGTGACGATCGCGTAAGCGGAGAAGAACGCGACCGGGAACCACGGGCCCAGCTCATCCGCCCAATCGCGCAGCTGCTCCAGTCCCGGGGTCGGGACGACGGTGGCCAGCACCACCAGGGCCAGGACGACCGCCACCCACCAGATCACCCGTCCGCGCACGGGTCGACTGTAGTCGCCGGGATCGCGGAGCCCACCCCTGGTGACCCCGCACACATGGTCACGTCTCGACAGCGGGAGGGGCTGCATTAGAGTCCGTGGTGACCCCCTTCACTCCACAAGAGAACGAGGTACCGGTGTCCAGTCCGACCACAGGTCCCGACCTTCACTCCTGGTACGCCTCTGTGGGAGCCGTCCTCGCGAAGGCCGCCCGCAAGGATCCCGCCGAGATGCCCGAGGACGCCTGGCGCGCCCTCGTGGCCACCACCCGCGACGGGATCGAGGTGAACCCCCTCTACACGCGCGCCGACGAGACGCCCGAGCGCCCGGCTCCGGGGTCGTTCCCGTTCGTGCGGGGAGGGGACCGGTCGGGGCTCCCGGAGAACGGCTGGCACGTCAGCGCCAGGGTCGAGGCCAAGGGCGACCCGAGCGAGGTCAACACCTCGGTCCTGGACCTTCTCGGCCAGGGCGCGTCCGCGCTGTGGTTGCGGGTGCCGGCCGCCGACGTGGCCGCCGTCCTCAAGGACGTCTACCTGGACCTCGCGCCGGTGACCTTCGACGCCGGATCGGACCTCGTCGAGGTCACCGACGCGTTCCTGGAGCTGCTCGACCAGCGCAGGTCGGCAGGAGACGGGGTGACCGACCGGTCCGCGGTGATCGCCGACCTCGGCGCGACACCGGTCACCTCCGCGTACGCCGCGGGCGCGTCGTCGGAATCGGTCGACCTCGACGCGGCGGTCGGCCTCGCCGTCCGCGTGGCCGAGCGCGAGGAGACCGTCCGGACCTTCGTCGCCGACGGCACGGTATTCCACGCAGACGGCGCCGGGGACGCGCAGGAGCTCGCCTACGCCGTGGCCGCGGGCCTGGAGTACGTCCGGGCGCTGGTGTCGGCGGGGCTCGCCGTCGAGGTCGCCCTGCGCCAGATCACGTTCCGGTTGTCCGCCACGGACGACCAGTTCGTCTCGATCGCCAAGTTCCGTGCCGGGCGCCTGATGTGGGCCCGCGTCGCCGAACTCCTGGGCGCACCCGACGCGGGGAATGCGCCGCAGCACGCCGTCACCTCCTCGGCCATGATGGCGCGACGCGACCCGTGGGTGAACATGCTGCGCACCACTCTCGCCTCGTTCGGGGCCGGGGTCGGCGGTGCCACCTCCGTCACCGTCCTGCCGTTCGACGCCTCCCTGCCCGGGGGCCTGGAGAGCGCCTCACCGGCCTTCGCCGAGCGCATCGCGCGCAACACCCAACTGTTGCTGCTCGAGGAGTCCCACCTGGGGCATGTGGTCGATCCCGCCGGAGGATCCTGGTACGTCGAGTCGCTCACCGACTCGCTCGCCGAGGCCGCCTGGTCCGCGTTCCAGACCGTCGAGGCCGAGGGAGGACTCGCCGCCGCCATCGCCTCGGGGAGCGTCGCCGCCGCGATCGCCCGGGTCCGCGAGGCCCGCGATGCCGACATCGCCCACCGCACAGCGCCGATCACCGGTGTCTCCGAGTTCCCGAACCTCGCCGAGCCACCGCTCGACCCGGCTCGGCGCGGCGGGGAGGACTACCGGTACGGGCGCGACTTCGAGGCCCTGCGGGACCGTTCCGACGCGCACCTCGAGGCCACCGGCGCCCGGCCGACGGTCCTGCTCGCCGGGCTCGGCCCCATGGCGGAGACCACGGGTCGGGTCACCTTCATCGCCAACCTGCTCGCGGCGGGCGGGATCGAGGCCCGCAACCCCCTCGCCACCGCGGCCGACCAGTACGCCGGGGTCCGCGAGGGGGAGGAGATCGCCGTCCTCTGCGGCGCCGACAAGCGCTATGCCACCGAGGGCCCGGAGGCCGTCCGGGCGCTGCGCGAGGCGGGTGTGACGACGGTGTACCTCGCGGGCGCCGAGAAGGAGTTCCCCGCCGACGCCGACGACCGACCGGACGGATACCTCGCGACCGGGATCAACGCCGTCGCCGCCCTGACCACCCTCCTCGACCAGCTGGGAGTGAAGTGAGATGACCACCTTCCCCGATTTCAGCATCTCTCCGCTGCGCGGGTCCACCGACGGAGCCCCCCAGCCGGGTTCCGTCGACGAGGGCCCCACGTGGGAGACCCCGGAGGGCATCGACGTCAAGCGGGTGTTCACCAAGGCGGACCGTGACGCGGTCGAGACGGGCAGCGCCCCGACCGACGACGGCGAGAAGGTCACGCCCTTCCCGCTGGACACCGTCCCGGGCGCCGCGCCGTTCCTGCGCGGTCCGTACCCGTCCATGTACGTCAACCAGCCGTGGACCATCCGGCAGTACGCCGGCTTCTCCACCGCGGCCGAGTCCAACGCCTTCTATCGCCGCAACCTCGCGGCGGGCCAGAAGGGGCTGTCGGTCGCGTTCGACCTGGCCACCCACCGCGGGTACGACTCCGACCACCCCCGGGTCGCCGGGGACGTCGGGATGGCGGGTGTGGCGATCGACTCGATCCTGGACATGCGCGAGTTGTTCGACGGGATCGACCTGTCCGCGGTCTCCGTCTCGATGACGATGAACGGCGCCGTCCTGCCGATCCTCGCGTTGTACGTGGTGGCGGCCGAGGAACAGGGGGTGGCTCCGGAGCAGCTCGCGGGGACCATCCAGAACGACATCCTCAAAGAGTTCATGGTCCGTAACACCTACATCTATCCGCCCACGCCCTCGATGCGGATCATCTCGGACATCTTCGCCTACACCTCCCGCAAGATGCCCCGGTTCAACTCGATCTCGATCTCCGGCTACCACATCCAGGAGGCCGGTGCGACGGCGGATCTGGAGTTGGCGTACACGCTCGCGGACGGCGTCGAATACCTGCGCGCCGGGCTGGACGCCGGGCTGGAGATCGACAAGTTCGCCCCTCGGCTGTCCTTCTTCTGGGCGATCGGGATGAACTTCTCCATGGAGATCGCCAAGCTGCGGGCGGGCCGCCTGCTCTGGAGTGAACTGGTGGAGAAGTTCGGACCGCAGAACGAGAAGTCCAAGTCCCTGCGGACCCATTCCCAGACCTCCGGCTGGTCGCTCACCGCCCAGGACGTGTTCAACAACGTCGCCCGCACGTGTATCGAGGCCATGGCCTCGACGCAGGGTCACACGCAGTCGTTGCACACCAACGCCCTCGACGAGGCGCTGGCGCTGCCCACCGATTTCTCCGCCCGCATCGCGCGGAACACCCAGCTCCTGCTCCAGCAGGAATCGGCGACGACCCGCCCCATCGACCCCTGGGCGGGGTCGTACTACATCGAGTGGCTCACCGCTCAGCTCGCCGACAAGGCCCGACTGCACCTCATCGAGATCGAGGAGGCGGGCGGGATGGCACAGGCGATCGGCGAGGGGATCCCCAAGCTCCGCATCGAGGAGGCCGCAGCCCGCACCCAGGCGCGGATCGACTCCGGTCGCCAGCCGGTGATCGGGGTCAACAAGTACGTCGTCACCGAGGACCAGGAGATCGAGGTCCTCAAGGTCGAGAACTCCCGCGTGCGCACCGAGCAGCTCGCCAAGCTGGACAGGCTCCGGGCTGAGCGCGACGAGGCCGCCTGCCAGGCGGCCCTGGACAGGCTCACCGAGGCCGCCGGCGGCGGGGCCGGGAGCGGTATGGAGAACAACCTCATGGCGCTGGCCATCGACGCCGCCCGCGCCCACGCGACCATCGGCGAGATCTCGGACGCGCTCGAGAAGGTCTACGGTCGACACAAGGCAGAGATCAAGACCCTGTCCGGCGTGTACCGGCAGGAGGTCTCCAAGGAGGGCGCCGTGGACAACGTCACCAAGGCGATGAAGATGGCCGAGGAGTTCGCCGAGTTGGAGGGTCGCAGGCCGCGCATCCTGTTGGCCAAGATGGGACAGGACGGCCACGACCGCGGGCAGAAGGTCGTGGGGACCGCCTTCGCCGACCTCGGCTTCGACGTGGACATGGGCCCGTTGTTCCAGACCCCGGAAGAGGTCGCCCAGCAGGCCGCGGACGCCGACGTCCACGTGGTCGGCGTGTCCTCCCTGGCCGCCGGTCACCTCACCCTGGTGCCGGCACTGCGCGAGGCGCTCGCCGCGGTGGGCCGTGCGGACATCATGGTCACCGTCGGTGGCGTCATCCCGCCCGGTGACTTCCAGGAGCTCTACGACGCCGGGGCGACCGCCATCTATCCCCCCGGCACCGTGATCTCGGACGCGGCGATCGAACTGCTCGGGGCACTGGCCCGGGAACTCGGTCACGAGCTGCCCTCCGCCGGCCCGGAGTCCCCGGGATCGGACGCCGCGGGCTCGGCACCGGCGCGCCCCGGCGAGGGGGCAGGGGCGGGGGC
>NZ_JAALEB010000346.1:0-2117 GCF_014145165.1 Dietzia sp. Cai40
CCCGTGCACGCGGCCACCGCCCCCGGCAGTGCGGCGGGATCGAACCCGCGCGTCACGTCCATCACCACCGGCTCGTGACCGGCTCGCAGGCTGCGCAGGACCACCTGGAGGCCTGCGATGTGGTGCGCGGGCAACGCGAGCAGCCAGCGCCCCGGCCCGCCGAGTAACGCGTCGGTGGCGGAGGCCGACGCGGCCAACGCGGCGGCGGACAGCATCGCTCCCTTGGGAGTGCCCGTCGAGCCGGAGGTGCTCACCACCAGAGCCGCCCGGTCGTCGATCGGTTCGTCGGGGTGCATGGCGCCGACGAGCAGACGCATCCGGGCGGGGTCGTCGGACGGGACGGGTAGCAGCGCGGGGCCACGGTCGGCCAGGAGCTGCTCGAACGTGGGGAACAGGGCGGTGACGGCCACGCCGCCGGGGACGGGCAGGGTGCGCAGGTCGCGGGTAACGGGCATGGACCGGACCGGCGCCGTCAGTAGTAGTAGGGGAAGTCGTCCCAGTTCGGGTCGCGCTTCTCCAGGAACGCGTCGCGCCCCTCCACCGCCTCGTCGGTCATGTACGCCAGTCGTGTGGCCTCGCCGGCGAACACCTGCTGACCCATCAGGCCGTCGTCGGTGAGGTTGAACGCGAACTTGAGCATCCGCTGCGCGGTGGGCGACTTGCCGTTGATCTGTCGCGCCCACTCGATCGCGGTGTTCTCGAGCTCGGCGTGGTCGACGACCCGGTTGACCGCGCCCATCTGGAACATCTCCTCGGCCGTGTACGCCTGACCCAGGAAGAAGATCTCGCGCGCGAACTTCTGGCCCACCTGCTTGGCCAGGTACGCGCTGCCGTAGCCGGCGTCGAAGGACCCCACGTCGGCGTCGGTCTGCTTGAACCGGGCGTGCTCGCGGGAGGCCAGGGTCAGGTCGCTCACCACGTGAAGCGAGTGCCCGCCGCCGGCCGCCCAGCCGTTGACCAGGCAGATCACCACCTTGGGCATGGTGCGGATGAGCCGCTGCACCTCCAGGATGTGCAGCCGGCCGCCCTCGGCCTTGACCCGGGCCTCGTCGACCTTGTCGGCGGTCGCGCCGGCCACGTCCGAGTCGTGTTCCGTGGAGTACTGGTAGCCGGACCGGCCGCGGATCCGCTGGTCGCCGCCGGAACAGAACGCCCAGCCGCCGTCCTTGGCGCTCGGCCCGTTGCCCGTGAACAGCACGGTGCCCACGTCGGGGGAGCGGCGGGCGTGGTCGAACACCCGGTACAGCTCGTCCACGGTGTGCGGCCGGAAGGCGTTACGCACCTCGGGGCGGTCGAAGGCGATCCGCACGATCCCGTCGGCCCGGCCCTCGCCCACGTGGCGGTGGTAGGTCAGGTCCGTGAGGTCCTCCCCGTTCCGGAAGCCCTCGACCTCCCGCCACTGCGTCGGATCGAACGGGTTCCCGGTCTCGCCCTGCGCTGCGCTGCTCTCGGTCATGGGTTCGACGTTAGCGTGGAGGCATGACATCCGTACCGGGCCCCGAGTCGATCGACGATCTGCTCGCCCGCGTCCACGTGGTGGCCCTGCCGATGCGGGTGCGGTTCCGCGGCGTCACCGAGCGGGAGGTGGCGTTGATCGAGGGGCCGGCGGGGTGGGGTGAGTTCGGCGCCTTCCCCGAGTACGACGACCCCGAGGCCGCCCACTGGCTTCGCTCCGCCCTGGAGATGGCGTGGCAGGGTCCGCCGCCGGCCCTGCGGTCGCGGGTCGCCGTCAACGCCACGGTCCCGGCGGTCTCCGCGGGCGAGGTGGCCGGGATCCTCGACCGCTTCCCCGGGTGCACCACGGTCAAGATCAAGGTCGCGGAATCCGGGCAGCAGCTCGTCGACGACGTCGCCCGGGTCGCCGCGGTCCTGCAGGCCCGCCCCGACGCCCGCATCCGGGTGGACGCCAACGGGGCCTGGACGGTCGCCGAGGCCGCTCATGCCGTGCGGGTGCTGGACCAGGCTGTCCGCGCGGTCGACGCCACCCGCGCACCGGGCACTGGGCCGGTCTCCCTCGACGGCCAGGGCCTGGAGTACGTCGAGCAGCCGTGCGCCACCGTGGAGGAGCTCGTGCGACTGCGGGCCCGGCTGGCCGCGGACGGGGTGCACGTGGACGT
>NZ_JAALEB010000347.1:0-3142 GCF_014145165.1 Dietzia sp. Cai40
CGGCGCCCAGGACGACGGCCACCCGGCCCCGGGTCTGCGCACGGACGGAGCGCAGGACCGCGGCGACCGCGGCGGGTTTGTGGGCGTAGTCCACCAGCACCCGGAAGTCCTGGCCCCGGACCACGGGCTCGAGCCGGCCCGGAACCCTCACGTTCCGCAGCCCGGCGGCCGCGGCCCGCACGTCCAGCCCGAGGGAGTCGACGATCGCGAGCGCGACCAGTGCGTTGGCCACGTTGAAGCGGCCGAGCAGTGGCAGATCGACCTCCACGGTCACGCCGTGCGGTCCCCACGCGGCGAAGGCCTGTCGATCGCCGTCGGTGGTCAGTGCCTCGCCCGCCGTCCAGTCGGCCGACCCGCGGGGATCGGCCGAGACGGTCACCGCGTCCGGTCGGGACGCCAGCAGTCGCCTCCCCCAGTCGTCGTCGATCACGATCACGGCCCGTTCGGCGGGCCGCACCGCGGAACCCGTGTCGGCGTCGGCGTCGAAGAGGCGGGCCTTGGCCTTGAAGTAGTCCTCCATGCTCGGGTGGAAGTCGAGGTGATCCTGGGAGAGGTTGAGGAACGCGCCGACGGCGAACCGTGTCCCGTCCACCCTGCCGAGCCGCAGCGCGTGGCTGGAGACCTCGGCGGCGACGGCGCGGGCGCCCTCCGAGCGCATCGCACCCAGCAGCGCCTGGAACTCGGGGGCCTCGGGGGTCGTGAGGCTGCTCGGCAGGTGCCGCCCGCCCACCCGGCTGCCCGTGGTGCCGATGATCCCCGCCACGAGGCCACAGCCCTCGAGTGCGGCCTCCACCAGATACGAGGTGGTGGTCTTGCCCGACGTCCCGGTGATCCCCACGACGTCCAACTCCGCGGACGGGTCCCCGACGATGGCCGCCGCCACCTCGCCCAGGACGGACCGCGGCCGGGGGTGCACGAGGACCGGGACACGGTCGGCGGCGGGCCCCATCAGCTCCAGCCCCTCGGCGTCGGTGAGCACCGCCGAGGCGCCCGCCTCGACCGCGGTCGCACAGAACGAGGCGCCGTGGATCCTGGTTCCGGGCAGCGCCGCGAAGAGGGTGCCGGGCATCGCGTCCTGGGCCCGGATGGTGGCGCCGGTGAGCTCCGTGTGGGCTGCCGCCCTGTCGCCGAGGAGGCCGGCGCGCACCGCGTCCGCCAGCTGTGCCGCTGTCGTCATAGCCTGTCCTCGACCCGCCTCTCGTTGTCCGTGACCCCCCGTGAACCCGCTACACGCTACCTTGCCGGTCGCGGGTCACTGCGCCTGCAGGATCAGGTCGGCTGCGGGGGCGGACGGCGGGATGTTGTCCCGGTTGACCAGCCAGGAGGCGATGTCGTGGAACAGCGGCGCGGCGGACGCGCCGAGGGTGCCGCGCTGGGGGGCGTCGAGCATGATCGAGATCACGTACCGCGGATCGTCGGCGGGCAGGATCCCGGAGAAGGTGATCCAGTACCGGGAGTTGGAGTAGCACGCACACGACGGGTCGATCTGCTGGGCCGTGCCGGTCTTACCGCTGATCTGGTACCCGGCCACCGCGGCCTGAGGGCCGGTTCCCGCCTGTGCTCCCGGCCCGGACTGGACCACCGAGCGGAACATGTCACGCACCGTGCGAGCGGTCTGCTCACTCACCACCCGCTCGCCCTCCGGTCGCTCGGACGCATGGGTCTCACCGTCCGGGTCCACCCGCTCGGCGACGATCCGGGGCGGCACCCGGACCCCGTCGTTGGCGATCGTCTGATAGATGCCCGCCATCTGCAGGGTCGTCATGGACAACCCCTGGCCGATCGGCAGGTTGGCGAAGGTACCGCCCTGCCAGTTCTGCAGGTCGGGCACCAACCCGTCCGATTCACCGGCGAGTTCGATCCCGGAGCGCTGCCCCAACCCGAACTTCTCCAGGTACTCCGAGTACGGCTCCTTGCCGACCCGCTGGGCCAGCATGAGGGTCCCGACGTTGGAGGACTTCCCGAAGATGCCCGTGGTCGTGTACGGCGTGGGACCGTGCTGCCACGCATCGGAGACGGTCACCCCCTCCATGCTGATGCTCCCGTCGACGGAGTGGACCTCCCCGGGATCGGTCAGCCCGGCCTCGATCGCCGCGGCGGCGGTGATGATCTTCTGCACCGACCCGGGCTCGAACGGCGAGGTGATCGCCGGGTTACCGAGGTCGGCCCCGCGCTCGAGCTCGGCGCCGATCCCCACCGCGGGGTTGAAGGTGTTGTCGTTGGCCATCGCGCGGACCTCGCCGGTCCGGGCGTCCAACACGACCGCGGACGCGCTCTGCGCACCCGAGGAGTCCTTGGCGGACTGCACCGCCTTCTGGACGTGCCACTGCAGGTCCGCGTCCAGGGTCAGACGGATCGTGTCGCCGTCACGCGGTGCCGAGACGTTCCGCAGCGTCCCCGGGATCACCGTGTCGTCCTGGGCCCTGTCGAAGGTCTGTCGGCCGTCCTCGCCGTCGAGTTCGTCGTTGAAGGACGCCTCGATGCCCTGCAGGCCGATGAGCTTGCCGTCGTCGCTCTTCGACGTGGCTCCCACCACGTTGGCCGCGAGGGCTCCGCCCGGGTACTCGCGGATGTCCACACGCTCCGCGCCGATCATGGGGAACTTCCTGGTGATCGCGTTGGCCTGGGTCACGTCGACGTTGCGGACGAGGTAGGTGAAGCCACCCTCGGACGTGAGCTTGGCCTCGATCTCCTCGCGGTCCACCTTCTCCCCGAGCACGGACTCGAACTCGTCGCCGATCTCGTCGACCAGCTGGTCCCAGGTGGGTTTGGTGCGGTCCAGTTCCCTGCGCGCCTCGGCGTTGCGCTTCTCGACCAGTGGCTGGATGGACAGATCACGGGCTTCCCGGGTGAACGCGATCGGGTCGCCGTGCACATCGACGATCGCGCCACGGGTGGCGGGGAGCACCTGGTGGACCTGCCGTTGGCTCTCCGCCCGGGCCGCGAGTTCGGTGCCACCGATCGTCTGTACCCACAGCAGCTTGACCAGCGCGATCACCATGATCACCACGAAGGCGGAGCGCATCCACGTGAACCGCCGGTCCGTCGACGCCGCGGTGAGGACCCTGCCGGAGCGGGTGGGGGGCCGACCGTCACCCGACCGGCTGCCGCGAGGGGCCCCCGAGGGGACCCGCGGTCCCTG
>NZ_JAALEB010000348.1:0-1233 GCF_014145165.1 Dietzia sp. Cai40
TCGACCCGGGTCGAGGTGGACGCTCCGGTGGTGGAGGTGGTCATGATGCCCGTTCCTCTCGGGTGGCGTGACGGCGGGCGATGATGCCCTCGGCCAGGTGCGCCGCGTCGCGGTCGATGCCGAGGAAGCGGCCCGAACCCCAGGTGTGCATCCAGGGCAGGCCGATGAAGGACAGGCCGGGTACCTCCGTCACGCCGCGGGTCTGCATGGGGTGGCCGGCGCCGTCGAACGCGCTCGCCTCGATCCAGCGGTAGTCGGGCCGGTAACCGATCGCCCAGATGATCGTGGTGACGCCCTCCGCGGCGAGGTCGAGGGACGTCGGGTCGGACTCGGGCGCCCACACCGGCTGGTACCTCGACGGCGGCGGGGCGTCGATCCCGTGTGCGTCGATGTGCCGGTCGATGTCGGCGCAGATCGAGTTGTACACCCGGTCTGCGGAGTCCAACGCCTCGGTGAGTGAGGGGTCGAACCGCAGTTCCGTGCCCTCTCCGGCGGTCAGTGTCCCGTACAGCCGCATGCCCTCGGCGGCGAATCGCCGCAGGTCCACGTCCCGCCCGCCGTCGCGGCCGGTGACGTAGTGGTTGGTCTTCTCCTGCGCGGCCTTACCGCCGGGGTACTGCTGTGCCGGGGTGTCGTACAGCCCCATGTCCGCGAGCCAGGTCATGCAGTCCCGGCCCCGGTAGAACCGGGCGACGCGCGGGGCGTTGCCCACCGCCAGGTGGACCCGGCGACCGGCGAGGTGCAGGTCCTCGGCGATCTGAGCTCCGGACTGGCCTGATCCCACCACCAGGACCGCGCCCTCGGCCAGCTGGTCGGGGTTGCGGTACTGCTCGGAGTGCAGCTGCGTCACGGCGGGGTCGAGGAACGAGGCGTAGGGCGGGATCACGGGGACCGGGTAGCCGCCGGTGGCCACCACCACCTCGTCCGCGGTGACCGTCCGCTCGCCGACCGGGCCGGCGAGGGTCACCTCGAAGCCGGTGCCGGTCCGGCGCAGCCGGGTGGCGGCCGTGTGCTCGGCGAGCGGCGGGTCGAAGGTCTCCAGCCAGCCGTGCAGCCACTCGACCACCTGGTCGCGGGTCATGAACCCGTCGGGGTCGGGGCCCTCGTAGTGGTAGCCCGGCAGCCTGCAGTGCCAGTTGGGCGTGACGAGCGTGAACGAGTCCCACCGGGTGTCGGCCCAGGCGTGGACGGCGGTCTGCTTCTCCACCACCTGGTGGTCGACGCCCGCCGTAC
>NZ_JAALEB010000349.1:0-3361 GCF_014145165.1 Dietzia sp. Cai40
ACCGGCGATCGCGGCGTGCTCGTCGGCCAGCCGCTCGTGCAGGGCCTCGCGCTCGTCCTCCGGCGCCGCTGCGAGCGTGCGCTTGTGCAGGATGCCCACCGCCGCCTTGGCGCCCATCACGGCCACCTCCGCATCGGGCCACGCGAACACGGCGGAGGCGCCCAGCGCGCGCGAGTTCATGGCGATGTAGGCCCCGCCGTAGATCTTGCGGGTGACCAGCGTGACGCGGGCGACGGACGCCTCCGCGAAGGCGTGCAGCAGTTTGGCGCCACGCCGGACGACGCCCTCCCACTCCTGGGAGACCCCGGGGAGGTAACCGGGGACGTCGACCACGACGAGAAGCGGTACGCCGAACGCGTTGCACAGGCGGACGAACCGGGAGGCCTTCTCGGCGGACTCGGAGTTGAGGCAACCCCCCAGGCGGAGCGGGTTGTTGGCGATCACGCCGACCGTGCGGCCCGACATCCTGCCGAAGCCCACCACGATGCTGGGCGCCCACTTGGCCTGGAGCTCCTCGAAGGTCGTGCTCCCGTCCAACTCGGACGAGTCGAGGATGCCGTGGACGAGGGGACGCACGTCGTAGGCACGCTTGGGTGACTCCGGGAGCAACCCCGCCAGATCCGTGTGGTCGCCCTCGAGCGCCCGCAGATCGAACTCACCCTGCGCGGACAGGAGGTTCACCAGCCGCCGCGCGCGGTGCAGAGCGTCCCGCTCGTCAGAGGCGGCGATGTGACACACGCCGGACTTGCGGTGGTGGACGTCCTGGCCGCCGAGGCCCTCCATGTCCACCTGTTCCCCGGTGACGGAGCGGACCACGTCGGGTCCGGTGACGAAGATCTTGCCCGCCGGCGCCATGATCACGACGTCCGTGAGCGCGGGGCCGTACGCGGCACCGCCGGCGGCGGGCCCGAGCACGACCGAGATCTGCGGCACGTGGCCCGAGGCGCGGACCATGGCCTCGAAGACCAGGCCGACCGCGTGCAGCGCCTCGACGCCCTCGGCGAGTCGTGCCCCTCCCGAGTGCCACACGCCCACGACGGGCAGGTGCTCGTCGATGGCGGTGTCGATCGCGTGGACGATGTGACGGCACCCGTCCAGACCCATCGCGCCACCCATGACGGTGGCGTCGGTGGCATAGGCGATCGTGGGTTCGCCGTCGATCAGGCCCCGCGCGGCGAGCGCGCCCGACGCGTCGGGTTCCGTGAGGAACTCCAGTGATGCCGGATCGAAGAGGTTCTCGAGCCGCGCGACGGGGTCGCGCGGGTCGATCTGGGTGTTCTGGTCCACGGTGCTCGTGATGGTCATCGAATGCAGTCCTTTCCGCGGCGCACCTCCCGGATGGGAGGGTGCGCTCCTTATGGACCCCCGGACTGGCTGGTGTGGGGGAGGCGAGCGATCCGGGACCCCCGTCCCTGATCGCGCCTTCCGCCCGTCACCCCGCGTGACGCGGGGTGCTCTCGTGTGTCGGGTCCCGGACGTGGGGTGGAGACGCGGGCTCGTCTGGTGCACCGACCGCACCTTCGGCCCTGAACGCGTCCCCGCCCCGTGCTCCGGGACGTGGTGTCAGCTCTGGTCGATCTTCTGGATGTAGTCGACCGCATCCTGCACAGTACGCAACTTGGCGAGGTCCTCGTCCGGGATCTCCACCCCGTAGCGGTCCTCCGTCTGGACCGCGATCTCCACCATGGAGAGCGAATCGATGTCCAGATCGTCCACGAAGGACTTCTCCGGGGTCACCTCGGAAGGCTCGATTCCGGTGACCTCCTCGACGATCTCCGCAAGTCCGGAGATGATCTCGGCCTCGGTGCGTGCCATGTGGTGTCCTTTCTGGTGGTGTCGTCGCGCCCGGTCGGGCACGGCGGGGTCGTCATGACGCGACCGCCGGGCGAGGCCGGCGACCGCGGGTTCGTGGGGGTGGTCTACGCGCCGCTGAGTGCGGGGACGGCGTCGAGCGCGTCCTCCAGGTCCTCGGGCGTGGTGACGCCGTGCCGGGGCACCTCGCGCATCATGCGCTTGGCCAGGCCGACGAGCGCCCCGGACGGGGGGAGCTCGACGAACGCGTCCACGCCGAGCTTGAGCATGGTCTGCGTGCACAGGTCCCAGCGGACCGGATGGGTGATCTGCGAGATCACGCGGTCCACGGCGTCCCTGCCCGAGGTGACGACCATGCCGTCGGCGTTCGAGAGCAGGGTCAGCTCGGGATCCCGGACCTCGATCGTGTCCGCGAGGGCGCGGAACCTCCCGACGGCGGACCCCATGTGCCGCGTGTGGAACGCCCCGGCCACGTCGAGGCGGCGCAGGCGGGCGCGGCTCGGAGGGTTCTGCTCGAGCGCGTCACACGCCTCGAGCGGGCCGGCGGCCACGATCTGCCCGGCGCCGTTGCGGTTGGCGGGTTCCAGGCCGGCGTTCTCCAGGGCGAGCAGGACGTCGGCCTCGACCCCTCCCAGGACGGCGATCATCCCGGTCGGCCGGTCGGCACAGGCCCGTGACATCGCGGCGCCCCGGACCGACGCCAGGCGGAGCGCGTCCGCCTCCGAGACCACACCGGCGATCGCGAGCGCCGCGACCTCACCGATGGAGTGCCCGGCGACGATCGTATCGGCGGGCACCTGGCCCCGTCGACGGAGCTCTGCGGTTCCGAGCAACGCGGAGGCGACCACCAGCGGTTGGGTGACCGCGGTGTCGGTGATCTCCTGCAGGGGCGCGGTGGTGCCCAGGCGTTCGAGATCGAGTCCACTCGAGGCGGACCACTCGTCGAGGCGGGCCGAGGCGCCGGGTAGCTCGAGCCATGGCGCGAGCATTCCGGCTTTCTGGGACCCTTGTCCGGGGGCGGTGAGGCAAAGCACGAGTATCAGACAACACGTGTTGCCCTCCCTCGGTTGATGTTCTCGTAACCAGAAACACCGGCCGGATTTTGTGGGGTTCCCACAAATCCGGTGTTGAGTGGGTCGACATCTCTGTGAGTGGAGTTTTCGTTACAGGGTGTGACGAGAGTGATTGTTTAGCTGTCCTGAGGGCTTCGTTCGGCGAACTTGCCGAGGACGAGGGCTATCCGGAGGACAAAAGCCTCCCTCGCGTCAAGCGGGTCGAACTCGGTGATCTGGCTCACTCGTTTGAGGCGATACCGCACGGTGTTGGGATGGACATACAACCCGCGCGCACACGCCTCCACGTGACCACCCGAGTCCAGGTAGGCCCTCAGGGTCTCCTCGAGGGACGGATCGGCGCCCCGGAGCGGGGTGACGATCCGCTCCACCAGCATCCCCGCCGCCCCGCGGTCCCCGCCCAGGACCCGCTCCGGCAACAGGTCGATCGCCGCCACCGGGCGGGGGGCGCCGGGCCACCCGGTCGCGGCCGCCGC
>NZ_JAALEB010000034.1:0-2737 GCF_014145165.1 Dietzia sp. Cai40
CCCGCCGGGCCCGCCGTGGTGGCGCGCGCCGCGCGCGTGCGGGACACCCCTGCCGGGCGGGTCGGGAGCCGGTCGATCCTCGTCGAGGTCCCGGAATCCGACGCCGCCCGGTTGGCCTCCACGGCCGCCGGAACGCCACTGGCTGTGCTGGTGCACGGATGACGGGACGCAGCGCCAGATCGGCGGAGCGGCAGAGGACGCTAGTGCCTCGGCGGGGCCAATCGTGCTGGTAACGTCTCTGCAGTCCAGTTCGGGACGCACGACCACGCACGTGGTGGACCACACCGCGTCACCAGAGAGGGGTGCAGGATGCTCAAGGGCTTCAAAGACTTCATCATGCAGGGCAACGTGATCGACCTGGCCGTCGCCGTGGTCATCGGCACGGCGTTCGCGTCGATCGTCGACGCCTTCACCAGCGCGATCATCAACCCACTCATCGCCCTGCTCGGCGGGAACAGCGAGATCGGGTTCGCCGTCCAACTACTGGACAACAACCCCGAGACCAGGATGGACTTCGGGTTGCTACTTACCGCGATCATCAACTTCCTGCTGATCGCCGCGATCATCTACTTCGTCCTGGTGGGGCCGATGAACAAGATGAAAGAGGCCGCCGCCAAGCGCAAGGGCATCGACGCCCCGGCCTCGGACAACGACCTCCTCGTGGAGATCCGCGACCTCCTCGCGGGTCGCCCGCTCACCCATCCGTCGGACCCGCGGAGCACGTCCGGCGAGTCCTGACACCACGCCCCGCCGCGGGGCCCCCGTCACCCGGAACCGGACCTCAGCGCCGGACCTGAGCGCCGGCACCCGGCGACCCCGCCGACACCGCTGATGCGGGTCTCACCCGTGGTGGGGAGGGCGTTGCTCCCTCCACCAGTCGTCCCCGAGCCGGGCGTCGAGGTCACGGGCCTCGTCGGACGTGGTCCGCGGCAGGGTCTCGCCGAACACGTCGTCGATCCGGGCGCTGCTGTACGAAGCGCTGGTGATCGGGGCGCTGGAGTCCTGTGCCCTGCGGTCCGGGGCGCCGTCGGTCACAGCTCGTCTATCGCCGACAACTGCGCCACCACGTACGAGACGAGCGGGCACAACGTGGCCATCCCGTCCCGGATGGCCGCGCGGCTGGGCGCGAGGTTGGCGACCACCGTACTGCCGGACACCCCGACCAACCCACGGGAGACGATCGAGTCGACCGCGCCGGCCGTGAGACCCGACGACCGGATGGCCTCGGCGATGCCGGGCAACCGCTGATCGAGGATCTCCTCCGTGACCTCGGGGGTGATGTCCCGTGGACCGACCCCGGTACCACCCACGGTCACGACGAAGTCGAAGCCGCCGACCACCGCGGTCTCGAGGGCCTTGCGGACCTCGGACTCGTCGGACGCCACGCCGACGACGCCGCCGACCAGGAAACCCTCCTCCTCGAGCAGCTCGGTGACCAACGGACCGATCGAGTCCTCGCGCTCATCCAGCCGGTCGGTGACCACCACGACCATCGCGCGACCCGCGATGGGGGTGTCCGCCGGGACGGCGGCCGAGGGGTCGAAATCCACGTCCGTCTGGATCCTGCGCCCACCGGGCAGAGACCTCGGGTCGAATCTCGTGCTCATCTCGCCTCTCCCAGTACCACGTCGACAGTCGTCGGCTGATCGCCCACACGAGCAGCATAGGTGACGGAGATCGTCTCCCCCGGAGCCCTCGACCGGATCGCGGCGACCAGCGCGTCGCCGCTCTCGATCAGCCGCTCCCCGACCATGGTGATCACCGCCCCCTCCTCGATGCCCGCCTGAGCGGCGGGGCCTCCCACCTCGGTGGTCCGGACCAGCGCACCGTCGATATCGGGTTGGTCGCTCACCGAGACCCCGAGGACCGCACGGGTGGCGAACCCCTGCTTGATCAACTGGTCCGCGATCCGCCGGGCCTGGTCGACCGGGATCGCGAAGCCCAGGCCGATCGATCCCGAGTTCCCCGAGCCCAGCGAGGCGATGGCGGAGTTGATGCCGACCAGCTCACCGTTCATGTTGACCAGCGCGCCGCCGGAGTTGCCCGGGTTGACCGCCGCATCGGTCTGGATGGCGTCGATCACCGTGTTCTGGTCGGACTGCGCGCCGCCCGCCCGTACCGGCCTGTCGAGCGCGGAGACGATGCCGGTCGTCACGGTGCCGGACAGGCCGAGCGGGGAACCCACCGCCGCGACGGCCTGCCCCTCGTCCAGGTTCGAGGAGGACCCGAGCGCGATCGGGGTGAGCGACCGGTCGGTATCCGCCCTGATCACGGCGATGTCCGTGGCGGGGTCGGTGCCGACGACCGTCGCCGGCGCCCTCGACCCGTCGTTGAAGCGCACCTCGATCTGGCCGCCGGTCGCCGCCATCGCGATGACGTGGTTGTTCGTGATGATCAGACCGTCCTGGGCCAGCACCACGCCGGATCCCTCACCGCGTCCGGTCTGCCCGCGGACGTCGATCGAGACCACGCTCGGCAGGACCTTGTCGGCGACGGACTCGACCGTGCCGTCCGGGGCCTCACCCTCGGGCTGGACGGCGGTGATCGGGGAGGCGAGGCTCCCGCTGCCTCCGCCGCCCGCCACCGTGGCACCGATCCAGCCGCCCAGTCCGCCCGAGACGAGCATCGCAGCCACCAGTCCGGCGACCACCAGACCCCGGCCCGACTTCGCGGGTGCTGTCGCCCCGGGATCGTCGCCGTACGGGGGCTGCGGGGGCAGGGCCGCGGTCGGCTGCCC
>NZ_JAALEB010000350.1:0-2361 GCF_014145165.1 Dietzia sp. Cai40
ATCCAGCCGGAAGGTCAGCTCGGGAGTGAACTTGACCCCCGTCTGCTTACCCACCATCGTGCGCAGCCGGCCCCGAGCGTTCGCCAGGGCCTCACCCGCGTCGGCGATGTCGGGTTCCTCGTCGAGCGTCCTCCCCCGGACCGTGTAGTAGAGGGTGGCCACCCTCAGATCCGCCGTGATGCGCGAATCAGTGATGGTGATGAACTCGAGACGCGGATCCTTGATCTCGTGCTCGATCGCCGTCGCGACGATCTCCCCGATCCGTTTGCCGAGCCGTCCGGCCCGTCCCTTTCCGGCCATGGCGATCCTCCTTGACGTGATGCGGCCGCCGGGCGGCCGCTCGATACCCAGAATGCCGTGGGGGCAGGCCCGCAGACCACGGAACCTGCCCCCACGGGGTTGTCGCCGTCGACGTCAGTCGCGCGGCTTCTCGACGAGCTCGTAGGTCTCGATCACGTCGCCGATCTTGATGTCGGAGTACGTCACCGTCAGACCACACTCGAAGCCCTCGCGGACCTCGGTCGCGTCGTCCTTCTCGCGGCGCAGCGAGGAGACGGTCATCTCCTCGACGACGACCTTGCCGTCGCGGATGAGACGGGCCTTGGCGTTGCGTCGGATGATCCCGTCGAGGACCATGCAACCCGCGATGTTGCCGAGCTTGGAGGAGCGGAACAGCTGGCGGATCTCCGCCTGACCGAGCTTCTTCTCCTCGTAGATCGGCTTGAGCATGCCCTTGAGCGCACTCTCGATCTCGTCGATCGCCTGGTAGATGATCGAGTAGTACCGGATGTCCACGCCCTCGCGGTTGGCCAGCTCCGTCGACTTGCCCTCCGCGCGGACGTTGAACCCGATGATCACGGCGTCGGATGCGGCCGCCAGGTTGACGTTGGTCTCGGTGACCGCACCGACACCGCGGTCGATGACACGCAACTGCACCTCGTCGTCGATCTCGATGCCCATGAGGGCCTCTTCGAGGGCCTCGACCGTACCGGAGTTGTCGCCCTTGATGATGAGGTTGAGCTGGCTCGTCTCCTTGAGATGCGAATCCAGATCCTCGAGGCTGATCCGCCGGCGGGACCGGGCGGCGAGCGCGTTGCGCTTGCGCGCGTTTCGCTTGTCCGCGATCTGCCGTGCGGTGCGGTCCTCCTCGACCACCATCAGGGTGTCGCCTGCGCCACAGACGCTGGTCAGGCCGATCACCTGGACCGGACGGGACGGGGTCGCCTCCACGACGTCCTCCCCGTGCTCGTCCACCATGCGACGAACCCGGCCGTACGCGTCGCCCGCCACGATCGAGTCGCCGACCCGCAGCGTTCCGCGCTGGATGAGCACCGTGGCGACCGGACCGCGTCCGCGGTCGAGGTGCGCCTCGATGGCCACGCCCTGCGCGTCCATGTCCGGGTTGGCCCGCAGGTCCAGCGACGCGTCCGCGGTGAGGACGACCGCCTCGAGGAGCGACTCGATGTTGAGCCCCTGCTTCGCGGAGATGTCGACGAACATGGTGTCGCCGCCGTACTCCTCCGGGACGAGCCCGTACTCGGTCATCTGGCCACGGATCTTGTCGGGCTGTGCGCCCTCCTTGTCGATCTTGTTGACCGCCACGACGATCGGCACGTCGGCCGCCTGCGCGTGGTTGATCGCCTCGACCGTCTGCGGCATGACGCCGTCGTCCGCCGCGACCACGATGATCGCGATGTCCGTCGACTTGGCGCCGCGGGCACGCATGGCGGTGAACGCCTCGTGACCCGGGGTGTCGATGAAGGTGATCGTCCGGTCGATGTCGTCGACCGGCACGGTGACCTGGTAGGCACCGATGTGCTGGGTGATGCCGCCGGCCTCGCCCTCGCCGACCTTCGCGGACCGGATGCTGTCGAGCAACCTGGTCTTGCCGTGGTCGACGTGACCCATGACGGTGACGACAGCGGGACGGATCTCGAGATCGTCCTCCCCGCCCTCGTCCTCACCGAACGACAGGTCGAACGAGTCGAGCAGTTCGCGGTCCTCGTCCTCGGGACTGACGACCTGGACCTTGAAGCCCATCTCCTCGCCGAGGAGCTGAAGGGTCTCCGGGGTGACGGACTGCGTGGCCGTCACCATCTCACCGAGGTTGAACAGCGCCTGGACCAGCTGCGACGGGTTGACGTCGATCTTGTCCGCGAAGTCGCTCAGCGAGGCACCCTGTGCCAGCCGCAGGACCTGCCCACGACCGTCGGGGAGCCGGACGCCGCCGACCTCGGGGGCCCGCATCGAGTCGTATTCCTGACGCTTCTGCCGCTTGGACTTGCGGCCCCTGCGGGGCGCGCCTCCGGGGCGGCCGAACGCACCGGCCGCGCCGCTGCGGCCACGGTTGCCTCCGCCGCC
>NZ_JAALEB010000351.1:0-1400 GCF_014145165.1 Dietzia sp. Cai40
GGGAGATGCGGCGCGCCGGGGCGAGCGTTCCGCCGGGAGCGGTGGCCACCACCCGGATCCCGTGTGGAGCCGCCTCGAGCGCGAGCGCTGTGGTCAGTCCGTTCACCCCGCCCTTGGACGCCGCGTACGGGGCCCGGTTGACGCCGCGCGTGGCCACCGAGGACACGTTGACGATGGTTCCGGCCTCGACGGAGACCATCGACGGCAGGACCGCGCGGCACATCCACATCGTGGGGAACAGCGAACGACGCACCTCCTTCTCGATCTGTTCCGGCGAGTACTCGTGGTAGGGCCGGGCCCAGATCGTGCCACCGACGTTGTTGATCAGTACGTCGATCCGGCCGTGGGCGGAGAGTGCGGCCTCGGCCGCGACGTGTGCGCCCTGGAACGTCTCGAGGTCGGCGACCACCGTGGTCACCCTGTGGCCGTCCGGCGACACGGCGGTCAGGTCCTCGGCGACCTCGGTGATCGCCTCCGCGCGGTCGACGGCGGTGACCAGTCCGCCCTCCCGGACGACCCGGTCGGCGACCGCACGACCGATTCCCTGAACCGCTCCGGTGACGAGAACGGACAGGCCGTCGAAACGGCCGGGGGAGAGAACGGGTGGGACGGCGTCGTGGTCACCGACCGGGGCGCTCACGACGCCACCCCGACGGACGAGTCGGCGAGCGCGGCCCGCATGGTCGCCTTGGCGTGTTCGGTGTGGCGCCGGATCAGGTAGCGTGCCGCGTCGCGATCCCCGTTCTCGAACGCGGTGACGATCTCGAGGTGCTCCGGCACGATGTCCTCGGACACCCAGCGGGCGTCCGGGAGGACACTGTTCATCACCCGGGTGACCTCCAGGATCCGGTAGGCCTGCAGGAGGGCCTCGTTGCCGGTGCACCGGAAGAGGTATTCGTGGAACTGCGCGTTCGCGGCGGTGAAGCGCGCCGGGTCGAGAAAGCGATCCCCCTGGATGTACTGGTTGGCCGACTCCGCCAGCATGCGGAACTCCGCGAGGCGAGCGGCGTCGAGTCGGCCCATGGTGAGCTCGACGGCTCCGAGTTCGAGCGCCATCCGGGCGTCGAACTGGGCGTCCGAGTGGGCGATCCCGGGATGCACCTCACCGCTGACGACACCGGTCGAGGACGTGATCGTCTCGGACCGCTCGCCCCCGGGTAGCGACAGGGCGGACGACGTCGTCGGCGGGACGGAGGTCCGGGGGACGGGGTGCAGGGTCACGGGTCGGGGGACGTATCCCACCGGCCGGGCGGCGAGGGGTGAGACCTCGTCCTCGGCCGCTTGTCCCGGCGAGGACCCGGGGCCGGACGCACCCGGGACACGGGACTCGAACCCGACCGGCCTGGCGGCGATGGCCGGCTGCGGGCGTGCGGGACCGCGCGACCCTGCGCCGGCGGAGG
>NZ_JAALEB010000352.1:0-5114 GCF_014145165.1 Dietzia sp. Cai40
GACGCGCCCGTCCAGGCGGAAGCGGTCGAGCACGGGCAGCGCCGCCTGGGGACCCGTGCGGGGGTCGACCGGCCCGCGAGCGATCCGGTCGGTGGGGTCGGCAGCCGGGGCGCCGGAAACGCCGGCGTCGGAAGCGGGATCAGCCATCAGCGGGTGCCTTTCCGGGAATCGAGGATCGAGTGGCCGTACTCCACCAGTTCGCGGATCTGCGGGCCGATGTCACCGAAGTCCTGTCCGGCCATGTCCCCGGCCTCGGAGCGGGTGGCCACACCCTGGGCGATCGCCGCGAACTTGAACGTCGCGAACGCCAGGTACCAGGGCATGTGTGCGGGATCCGTGCCGGTCGCGGAGCAGTACCTGTCCAGCAACCGCTGCGGACCGGGCCACCCGGGGCCCGTGGTCAGACTCGGGATGAGCGGGACCTCGGGTCCGTCGGGATCGCCCCAGTACAGAACGGTCTGGGCGAGGTCGGCCACCGGATCGCCGAGGGTCGACAGTTCCCAGTCGAGGATCGCCTTGATCCGTCCCGGATCGTCGGCGTCGACCACACAGTTGTCCATGCGGTAGTCACCGTGGATGATCCGCGACGACGGCGAGGTGGGCAGGTCCCGGCCGAGTCGCGCGGCCAGCTCGGGGAGGCGGTCCGCGCGGACGCTCGCGCTCGCCTTCTCGGACTGTCCCAGCCACCGGCGTAGCTGGCGCTCCAGATAACCCTCCGGCCGCCCCAGATCCCCCAGGCCGACGGCGTCCTGATCCACTGCGTGGAGAGCGACCATCGCGTCGATCTGCGCGTCCGCCATGGCCGCCTTGTCGTCGTCGGACTCGGCGTAGCCCGGCGGCAGTTCGTCGCGGATCACGTGACCGACGACCTTCTCCATCACGTAGTACGGGACACCGAGGTCCTCGCCGGTGGTCTCGTTGAGCACGATCCCGGCCACCGGGACGTCCGTCGACGCCAGCCCCAGCTGGATGCGCGCCTCGCGCCCCATGTCGTGGGCGCTCGGGAGGAGCTCACCCGTGGGCGGCCGACGCAGGATGAGCTCGCCGGCGTCCGAGCGGAGCGTGAACGTGAGGTTGGACTTGCCCCCCGCGATCAGCTCGGCGGAGAAGTCCGTCCAGGCCGCCTCGCCCGTGGCCTCGGCGATCTTGGGGCCCACGACGTCGGGGCGGAGGAGTCGGTCGACCGCCGGGCCGGCGGACGATTCTGGTGGAGTGGTCATGGGGTGATCCTCGCGGTTGATGGGCGGCCGGATGACCGGAACGGGCACGGACTAGTCGTGGCCGACCGTGTGCAGGTCGTTGCCGCGGGTCTCCTTCATGATCGCCGTCGCGATGATGGTGCAGACGCAGAGCACGATGATGTAGGCGCTGATCATCCAGTACACGTCCCACTCGATGAACTGCGCGTTGAGGTACGGTGCGCTGCCGCCGAAGACCGCGACGGACAGGGAGTAGGCGAAACCGATGCCCGCCGTGCGCATCTTGGTGGGGAACGCCTCGGACATGAACGACGACAGGATGGAACCGGCGGCGGCGACCAGGGTCATGGCGATCAGCGAGGTGAGGAACAGGGTCCACGGTCGGTCGTCGATCATGCCCATCAGGAACGGGGTGGTGACGATGGTGCCGACAGCGAAGATGAAGATCACCGGGCGCCGGCCGATCTTGTCCGACAGCAGGCCCCACAGCGGGAGCGTGCACAGGGCGACCAGCTGGCTGCCGAAGATCATCCAGAAGGCGGCGCCCGCATCCATGTCGCGTTGGGTGATCGCGAAGGTGGAGGCGTACGAGCTCCAGGTGTAGTGGGCGACGGTGACGCCGGAGACCATGGTCACGACCAGCGCGATGGCACGGGCAAGACGGCCCCTGGAGAAGGTGACCACCGGGGAGGTCGGGTCGGCTGCGGCCGCCTCGGCGGCCTTGTCGAAGACGTCGGACTCCTCCATACCGGCCCGCAGGTACAGCACGAACAGGGCGAACACGGCACCGAGCAGGAACGGGATGCGCCAGCCCCACTCGCCGACGGCGGACTCGGACAGCACGGCGGTGATGGTGCCGCCCACGCCGTAGGCGATCACGGTGCCGCCCATGATGGCGACGAAGACCAGGCTCCCCCACATCCCGCGACGGTGGGGCGGCGCGATCTCGGCGACGTAGCTGTACGCGGTCGCGGACTCACCACCGTGCGCGAAGCCCTGGACGATCCGGCACAGCAGGAGCAGCACGGAGGCGAAGACACCCAGGGTCTCGTAGCTCGGCAGCAGTCCGATCAGCAGGCTCGCGCCCGCCATCATGAGCATGGTGGTGATGAGGACCCACTTGCGGCCCTTGACGTCGGCGATCCGGCCGAAGACGATCCCGCCGAGCGGCCGGACGAGGAAGCCCACGGCGAAGACGGCGAAGGTCGCCAGCAGGGCCGAGACCGGGTTCTCGTTGTTGAACATCGCCGCCGCGATGAACGGGGCGAACACCGCGTAAGCGGTCCATTCGTACCACTCGAACAGCTGCCCGGTGGTGCTGGCCGCGAGCGACCTCTTGGCGTTCCTGTTGCCCTCGGCGGACTGCGTCGGGGTGACCTCCGAGGGGAGGTCGGGGCGGATGCTGGCCTCGGCCATGTCATCTCCTTCGGGTCGGGTGAGGGGTCTGGGGAATCAGGAGGGGGTGTGCTCGTCGCGGAGTTCGCGGCGACGGATCTTGCCGGTCTGGGTCTTGGGCAGCTCGCCGACCACGTGGACCTCGGCGGGCCTCTTGTAGGCGGCGAGTCTGGAGGCGGCGAAGGCGACCAACTCCTCCCCGGTGGCGGTGCGGCCCGCCTTGAGGGAGACGAACGCGACCACCTTCTCGCCGCGGTACTCGTCCGGCAGGCCCACGACCGCGGCCTCGAAGACCGCGTCGTGCTCGTACAGGACGTCCTCGACCTCGCGGGGCCAGACCTTGTACCCGGAGGCGTTGATCTGGTCCTTGAGCCTGTCGACGAGGTAGACCCAGCCGGCGGAGTCCATGACGGCGACATCACCGGTGTGCAGCCGGCCGCCGGGCATCGCCCCGGCGGTGGCCGCGGCGTTGCGCCAGTACCCGGACACGATCTGGGGTCCGCTGAGGACGAGCTCGCCCTGCTGCCCCGGCGGGACGGGTCGATCGTCGACGCCCACCACGCTCGCGTCGACCCCCGGGAGTGGGACCCCGACGGAGAGCGTCCCGCTGGCCTCGTCCACGGGGGCGCGGAGTCCGGGCGGGACGGCGACGACCCCCGAGGTCGTCTCGGTCATCCCGTAGGCGTTGTGGATGTAGTGGCCGAACCGCTCCCGGAACCGCTCGACCGTCGACGGCGGGATCGGTGCTCCCCCGCTGTAGAGCGTCTTGACGGACCCGAAGTGCTCCGGGCCGGCCTCGTCCAGACGCATGAGCGCGTTGAAGGCCGTGATGGACCCGATCGTGTAGGTGACCCGGTGTTCGCGGAAGGCGTCCAGGACGACCTCGGGCCGGAAGCGCCCGGCGAAGACCAAGGCGGTGTCCCCCAGCAGGCCGAGGGTCGCGTTGATGACGGCACCGGTGATGTGGAACAGCGGCGCTATGGCCAACACCACGTCTCCCGGCACGATGCCGACGAAGTCGGCGAAACTCCGGGCCACGGCCACCACGTTCGCGTGCGAGTTCATCGCACCCTTCGGGGGACCGGTGGTCCCCGAGGTGTAGGTCAGCAGCGCGAGGTCGTCCGGTGACACCGTGACGGGAGCCGGGGTCCGACCCGAGAAGTCGGAGATGAGCCGCACGAGATCGCCGTCCTCCGACGGCACTCCCGGGTCCGTTCCGCCGAATACCCGGGGGTCGTTCCTGGTCTGGAGGTCCCGCTCGCTGGTGCTCAGGATCCACCGGGCGTCGGTGCCCTCCACGCTCTCGCGGATCGCGGCGACGTCCCGGTCGGTGGCGATGATCCCCACCGCGCCGGAGTCCTCGACGGGCAACCGGAGCTCGCGACCGAAGTACATCGGGTTGAGGACCACGGCGGCGGCGCCGATCTTCCACAGGGCGAGCAGCGCCAGCGCGTACTGCGGGATGTTCTGCAGGTGGATGCCGACGCGGTCGCCGCCCCGCACCCCTCGATCCTGCAGCGCCGCGCCGAGGGCGTCCGACATGCGGTCGACCTCACGCGCCGAGAGGAGGGTGTCGAAGTACGCGACCGCGGTCCGGTCCGGACTCGTCGCGACCCGGTCGCGCCAGGCGTCGACCAGCGTCGCCCGCCGCCCCGCGAGGCCCTCGTCGAGACCCGGACGGTACAACTCCCGCCACGGGCGCGGGTTCGGTCCGTTCATCATCGCCCTCCGCTCCGTCGGCCCGACCGAGCGATCGCTCGGTCCGATGTAGTGTTACCCACACCACATCACGTGTCAAGTGATCGACAGCTAGGGTTTTTCGATGACCGAGGAGAGTCCACCGATGAGCGACTGGCGAGAATTCGGGCCCGACACCCTGTCGCCCCCGTTACGTGCCGCGTTGGTCGTCTTCGCGCGACACGGGTACCACGGCGCCTCGATCAGGATGATCGCCGAAGAGGCCGGACTGTCCGTTCCGGGCCTCTACCACCACTATCGCTCGAAACAGGCGATCCTCGCGGCCGTGGTGGACACGGCGATGGCGGAGATGCTCGAGCACACCGGCGCGGCCGTGGAGGACGCCGGGAACCACCCGGTCGCCCGCTTCGAGAACCTCGTGGAGTGCCTCGCCCGCTTCCACATGGCCAGGCGGGACCAGGCGTTCGTGGCCTCCACGGAGATGCGGAGCATGGACCCGGGCGTCCGCGCCCACCACATCGCCCAGCGCGACTCCCAGCAGGCGATGCTCGAGGAGGCCATCCGGGCCGGCGTCGACTCGGGGGACTTCGCCTGTGAGCACCCCGAGGACGCGGCCCGCGCGATCTCGTCGCTGTGCGTGTCGATCTCCTCCTGGTACCGCCCCGACGGCCCGCTGACGAGAGACGACGTGGTGGCACGACACCTGTACTTCGCCCGCGGCATGGTGGGCGCGGCCCGGGCCGGCGGCGTCGCCGACCCGTCACCGTCCCCGAGTTGACCGGCCCTTCCCCCGCGGCGCCTGCTGCCGGCCACGTGGCTGCT
>NZ_JAALEB010000353.1:0-3114 GCF_014145165.1 Dietzia sp. Cai40
GGCGGTGAGCACGCGGCGTCGTCCGGGGCTCGGCTCTGTGACTCATGGGGCTCCTCATTCAGTCGTCCCCCTCATTCGTTCCTGATCCCGAGGCGGATGGGCGACGAGCGCACGGACGGTGAGGAGACCCGGACGGTGAGGATTCACTCGTTCGACCCATCCGGTCCACGGAAGGGGCCGAACCACCGGGACATCCCACAGGAAGGACTTCCCGTGAACCACCCACTCATCGAACGCCTCGCGACAGACGAACGGGTCCAATTGTTCTCGACCCTCCAGGACGCGGGCCAGAGCCCCTACTACCGGACGATGCACTCCAGCACCGGCGCGACGAGCAACGTCCAGGGCGTGGACCGGATCATGCTCGGCTCCAACAACTACCTCGGCCTGGCGCGCCACCCCGAGGTCATCGAGGCCACCACCGAGGCGGTCCGTCGGTTCGGATCGGCGAGCACCGGCAGTCGCCTGCTCAACGGGACGATGTCACTGCACGAGGAGCTCGAGGCGGAGATCGCGGACTGGTTCGGCACCGAGGACGCGCTGTGCTTCTCGACCGGGTACCAGACCAACCTCGGTACCCTCGGCGCCCTGGTCGGCGAGCGGGACGCGGTCGTCATCGACGAGTTCGCCCACGCCTCGCTGCGTGACGGCCTGCGGATGGCGCGCACCTCGGTCCACCCGTTCCGCCACAACGACCTGGGCGCACTCGAGGATGCCCTGATCACGGCACGCCGCGGATCCCCGGAGCAGATCCTCGTGGTCGTCGACTCCCTCTACTCGATGGAGGGCAGCCTCGCGCCCCTGTCCGGGGTCGCGGAGCTCGCCCGGTCGTTCGGCGCCGCGCTCATGGTCGACGAGGCCCACGCCATGGGCCTGTACGGCCCGACCCGGCGGGGCTGGGTCGAGGAGACCGGGACGGTGGACGCCGTGGACGTGACCATGGCGTCGTTCTCCAAGTGCTCGGCCTCCTGTGGCGGGTTCATCACCGGTAGCTCCGACCTCGTGACCGGGCTCAGGGTCACGGCGCGGCCGATGATCTTCAGCACGTCCTCGGTCCCCGCCGCGACCGCCTCCTCCCTCGCCTCGATCCGGCTGATGCGGACCGACGAGGGTGCGGCGCGCACCGAGGCGGTGCGCCGGAACTCGATCCTGCTGCGGGCCGAACTGGGCGACAAGGGGATCGAGTGCACCTCCGGCCTCACCGGCGACGAGTGGTCGCCCATCGTTCCCGTTCCCGTCGGCGACGACCTCCGCGCGGTCCACGTGTGGAACCTGTTGCTCGAGCGAGGCGTCTACACCGGTGTCGCTGTCCATCCGGCGGTCCCGGCGACCGGTGCGATCCTCCGTCTGTGCGTGACGGCGGACCACACGGAGGAGCAGCTGGTCGAGGCCGCCAGGGCGATCGCCGACATCCTCGCCGTCACCCGGGAGCTCTCCGCCCTATGAGGGTGGTCCTGACCGGGGCGTCCGGTGATTTCGGTACCGCGCTCCTGCGCGGTCTGATCCTCCGCGAGGAGGTCGACCACGTGGTCGCCCTGGCGCGGTCACCGTTGCGGGTGCGGGACCCGAAGATCGAGCAGCGGACCGTCGACATCACCTCCGACGACCTCGACGAGGTCTTCGCGGGCGCCGACGCGGTGATCCACTGCGCCTTCATGGTCGAGGAGCCGCGCGACAAGGAGTCGGCGCGGATCGTCAACGTCGACGGCTCCCGACGGGTCCTCCGCGCTGCCGACTCCGCCGGCGCCCGGGTGTGCGTGATGACCTCGAGCATCAACGCCTACGGCCCCCGCGGCGGCCCCGAGATCATCGACGAGACCGCACCGATCGGCGCCGGCGAGGAGCACTACTACTTCCACCACAAGGCACTCGTGGAGGAGGACGTGCGCCGGTGGCGACGAGGCTCCGACGGCCGCATGGCGACGGCGGTCCTGCGCCCGACCTACGTGGTGGGGCCCGACATGTCGAACTCCGGGTTGGAGACCATGCGGTCGCGCGTCGTCCTGCACCCGAGCCCCGGGAAGTCCTACTTCCAGTTCCTGCACCAGGACGACCTCGTCGACGCGTACCTGCGGGTGCTGCTCGCCGGCGTGGACGGCGAGTTCAACCTCGGTCCCGAGGGCGCCCTCACCGTCTCCCAGCTGTGCCGACTCAACCGCTCGGTCTGCGTCCCCGTGCCGCTGAGCGCCGCCCGACGCCTGGCCGACCTCGGGTTCCGGCTACGACTGCTGCCTTATTCCTCCCACTGGGTGACCTGCGGAGAACCGGTCACCACGTCACGACGACTCAGGGACGCCACCGGCTGGACGCCGCGGTACGACTGCACCGAGGCCGCCCGCCTGATGCTCGCCGGCTGATCCGGGCCCGAGCCCGCACCCACCCGACCGTGAACCGAAAGGACCCCATGCTCCTCACCTCCGAGAACCAGACCCTCGACTCCTACGCCCCCGGGCTGCGAGAACGCCTGTACGGCCACGGCCTCCTCGCCAACGAGGGCGCCCAGAGCACCGCCGTGGCCGACTGGTCCGACACCGGCGGGACCAGTCTCATCGTCCCCACCGCGCTGGGCGGTGCGGGCGCGAGCGCGGTCGACGCGGTGCGGTTCCAGACCGCCATCGGCGCGGTCGCCCCCTCCCTCGCGGCCGCGACCACGATGCACCACCTGTCGTGCGCGACCCTCTTCGAGGCCGCCGAGGACGCCTCGCAGGAGGAGCGCGACCTCATCAGGGCGCTGGTCGAGGGCGGCACCGTGATGGCCTCCGGTTTCTCCGAGGGTTCCCCCGGGGGATCGGTGTTCCGCCCGACCATGACCGCCCGCCGGGACGGTGACGACTATCTCCTCTCCGGCCGCAAGGCCCCCTGCAGCCTGTCGAGGTCCATGAGTCTCCTGGTGGCGAGCGCCCTCGTGGACGACTCCGAGCGGGCCGTCGTCCTGGTCTTCGACGGTGCCGAGGGGTTGCGTCGGGAGGAGTTCTGGAAGAGCCCCGTCCTCGCGGCGGCCGAGAGCGACGCGCTCATCCTCGACGACGTCCGGGTCGAGTCCGACATGGTCTTCCTGACCTCCGAGAACGATCCCGACGATGTGCACGAGATGACCGGCTACCTGTGGTTCGG
>NZ_JAALEB010000354.1:0-3219 GCF_014145165.1 Dietzia sp. Cai40
TTGCCGTCGCGCATGTCCTGGTACCCCTGGTTGATCTCCTCGAGCCGGTACGTCTTGGTGACGAGCTCGTCCAGTTTGAGGTTCCCGGCGCGGTACTGGTGCAGCAGGTGCGGGATCTGCTTGCGCGGGCCGGTGCCACCGAAGATGGCGCCCTGCAGTGTCTTCTGCTGCATCGCCAGGTCCATGATTGACACCTGGGCGTCGACGGCCATCATGTCCCCCAGGCCCACCACGACACACCGGCGGCCCTTGCCCGTGAGGAGCAGACCGGGGAGCAGGTCTTTGCCCTCGACCACGCCCATCGTGAGGATGACCAGATCGGCCATCCGACCCCAGCTGATCTCTCCGACCAGTGCCATCGCCTCGTCCATGGAGCTGCAGGTGTGGGTGGCCCCGAACTCCTTGGCCTTCTCGCGCTTGAACTCGACCGGGTCGACGGCGACGATAGCGCGCGCACCCGCCGCCGCTGCACCCTGGACCGAGTTGATGCCGATCCCACCGACTCCCACGACCACCACGATGTCGCCCTCCTTGGCGCCGCCGATCTCCGTGGCCGAGCCCCAACCGGTGCACACCCCGCAGCCGAGAAGTGCGGCTTTGTCCAGCGGGATGTCCTTCTCGATCTTGATGACGGACGACTGGTGCACGGTGACGTGCGGGGCGAACGTCCCCAGGAGGCACATGGTGGCCACGTCCTCACCGTCGGCGGTGTGCACCCTGAAGCCGCCGTCGCTGATCGCACGCCCGGTGAGCAGTCCCGCGCCGTTGTCGCAGAGGTTCTGCAGGCCCTCTGAACACGGCGGGCAGGTACCGCAGGCGGGGATGAACGCCAGGACGACGTGGTCTCCCTCCTCTAGGCCGATCACACCCTCGCCGACCTTGGTGACGACCCCGGCACCCTCGTGACCGCCCATGATCGGGTAGGACTCGAACTGCAGGTCGCCGGTGAGCAGGTGCTCGTCCGAATGGCAGAGGCCCGATGCGGCCAACTTGACCTGGACCTCTCCCGCCTTGGGATCGTCGATGTCGACGTCGACGATCTCCCAGCCGTCCTGCTTGGGCTCACGGATGATGGCGGCCTTGGTACGCATGGCTTTACCTCTCGTTGCGGGTTTCTGTGATGTGTGTCGAGTCATATATCTGTGACAATCGCATACGCTACGCGTCGGGCGTCGCCCAGGAGGGCAATCGGCGTTCGAGAAATGCGCTCATCCCCTCGGCCACCTCGGGCGTCGTGAACAGCCGCGCGGTGACCCCGGCGAGGTCGTCTCCACGGGCGTCGAGCTCGGCAATCATCGGCGCGGCCAGCAGCGCCTTGTTCTCCGCCAGTCCCTGCGGCGAGCAGGGCCGGAAGGAGTCGACGAGCTCGTCGACGGCGGCGTCGAGGTCCTCCACCGCGTCCGAGAGCAGGCCGATCCGCCGGGCGTGCGCGGAGTCGAACTTCTCGCCGGTCAGCAGCACGCATGCGAGATCCCGTGAGTTCACGCGTGCCGCCAACGGTACGGAGATCATGACGGCCGCCAGGCCGAGGCGGACCTCGGTGAGCGCGAAGGTGGACGACGGTCCGGCGACGGCGAGGTCGCAGGCCGCCACCAGACCCATCCCACCGGCGCGGACGTGACCGTCGACGGCCGCGATCACCGGCTTGGGATGCGCGATGATCGCCCGGAGCAGGCCCAGGAACATCCGGGCCAGCGTCCACTACGGCACCGCCACCGACGTCCAGGCACGACGCCAAGCCGTCCTCGACGCCGCCTACCACGCCCACCCGCAACGGTTCAGCCGACGACCGCAACCGCCGAAACTTCCAGAGAAGGCCACCATCAACGACCCCGCCAGACGAGCCAAAACTGGTTACGTTCCAACACCCTGAAATGTCTCATTTGATTTGACTTACTCAGTAGCGTCCGACTAACTTGTGGGCACCGTCAGGTTTGGACAAACTACGTGATCTGACTCACTCGCAGAGATGACAGCATCCCGGAAGGAATGTCCATGGACGAGGGAATCGGCAGCTGGGTCACGACGAGGGCATTCCTCTCCGGGGACCGGATCGCTCTCGTCGACGGTGAGCGGCGTCTGACCTACTCCGCCCTAGACAGCAGCACCAATCGACTGGCCCGGGCACTGAGCGCCCTCGGCGTCCGACGGGGCGATCGGGTGGCAGGGCTCCTGCTCAACAGCACCGCGTTCATAGAGACGATGCTGGCCACGGCCAAGCTGGGCGCGGTGTTCGTGCCCATGAACGTGCGTCTTGCGCCGGCCGAGATCACCTATCTCTTGGCGGACTCGGGCGCAGACGTGTTCGTGTATTCGGCGCCCCTGGCTCCGGGGGCACGCGCGGCTGTGGCCGGCGAGGGAGTACGCGTCCGATCCCGCCTGGTCGTCGGCGGCGAACCCGAGGACGGCGAGCTGCGCTATGAGCACGTGTTGGCCAACGGTGAGGCCCGTCCAGTCAGCGCCGACGTCGATCGGAGCAACGTGTCGTGCTTGATGTACACGTCCGGAACCACAGGGCGACCCAAGGGCGCGATGCTGACCCACGACAATCACCTGTGGAACGTCGTGAACAGCTTGTCCTTCGGGCGCGGCTTGCGTGAGACCGACGTCACGGTGACCGTGGCGCCGATGTTCCACATCGGGGGCCTCGGGATCCACACCCTGCCGCTGCTGTACGTCGGCGGGACCAACGTACTGCTTCCCTCGTTCGACCCGGCGCAGACCCTGAAGGCGATGTCCCGAGAGAGGGCCACCGTGCAGTTCATGGTCCCGGCCATGTGGGCAGCGCTCATGTCGGAGCCTGGCTTCGACGACTTCGACCTGTCCTCGCTGGAGCTCGCCGTCTCCGGTGGAGCGCCCTGCCCTCTGCCGGTCATTGATTTCTATCAGGGTAAGGGGCTGCCCTTCCAGGAGGGTTTCGGAATGACCGAGACCGCTCCGATCGTGTCCGTCTTGGACGCCGATCACGTCAAGGAGAAGGCCGGATCCATCGGCCGCGCGGTGTTCCACGTTGAGGCGCGCATCGTTGATGACGCCGACAAGGACGCGCGCACCAACGAGGTCGGAGAGCTCGTCCTCCGGGGACCCAATGTGTTCGCGGGCTACTGGGGTCTCCCGGAAGCCACGGCCGAGGCCTTCCGCGGCGGCTGGTTCCACACCGGTGACCTGGGCCGCATAGACGCCGAGGGGTTCATCACGCTCGTCGACCGCAAAAAGGAC
>NZ_JAALEB010000355.1:0-1700 GCF_014145165.1 Dietzia sp. Cai40
CGCGTCCTCGAGCTGGTCGAAGAGGGTGGAGATCTCCCCCGCGCGCCGGTCGTTCGGCTGGAGACCCTCCGGGCCGAACTCGGTGAACAGGCTCAGCGACACCTGCTGCCGGACGCCGAACATCCGGAAGTTCGCGACGATCTGGCGCCACTGCTCCACGGCCCGTACCCCGCCCTCGGCGCCGTAGGAGACAAAGGCGACCGGCTTGTCCGCCCACTCGTCACCGAGGGAGTCGAAGGCGTTCTTCAGAGCGCCGGGAACGCCGTGGTTGTACTCGGGGGTCACGAAGATGAAGGCGTCGTAGGAGTCGATCGCCTCACTCCACCGGGTGACCCGCTCGTCGTCGTACTGCTTGTTCGCGGCACCCGGCACGGTGGCCGAGGTGAGGAGCGGGACGTCGAAGGACTTGAGGTCGACCAGGTCGTAGGTGGCGAGCTCCCGCGATGACGCCTCCGCGGTGACCCAGTCGGCCACGGCCGCGCCGCCCCGCTCGTCACGGACACTGCCCAGGATGATGCCGATCTTCACTCGCGTCTCCTCCGTCGATCGATGTCGTGGACACCTCGACCGTACTTGAGTGACACGGCAACAATCTACCGCCTGCCGTAGACAGTGACCGACGCCACCGCACACACCCGGCCGCGGGCGTCCCGCGTGACCGCCTGCGCGATCCCCCAGCTCCGACCGTCGTGGAGCGCCTCGGCGCGCACCGTGACCGGGCCGACGAGCGGGATCTGCCGCACGTACCTCACGTCGAGCGAGGACGAACTGACGTCTCGCTCGTGCGGGAACACCGCGGCGCCGGCCACCTCCGCGACGGCCGCGAAGACCCCGCCGTGCAGGTTCCCCAGCGGGTTGGCGAGCGCCGGTTCGGGGGCGATCACGGCCTCCACCGCGCGGGTGTCCCCCGGGCCGTCATCGTGGTGGTCCACCGTCAGGCACAACACCTCGGCCAGCGTTCCCGGCGCCAACGCGGAGGGCCACGGCGGCTCGTCGTCGTAGTCATCCGGGTCCACGACCCCCGCGATCTCCATCGACTTCACCAGCCCCGCGGCGACCACCTCGCCGTCGTCATCGAGGACGTCGCCCCGCGTGGTGAGGCAGTGGCCGTCGTCGCCCAGGTGGTCCGTGCGCACGCCCAGTCCGGTCGACCCCTCACGGGGGCGCGCCAGCAGATCCAGGCGGAGTTCGGTGGTGACGGTCCACATCCCCTCGGGACGACGGCGGTGGTTCTCGGCCCCGAGACCGGAGTCGACCAACACCGCCAGGGCCCCCGTGGCGAAGCGCCCGGACGGGTCCACGAACTGGTCGGCGACCGGCTGGTGCCAGCTCACGGTGCCGTCCCCGTTCTGGCTGAAGGTCAGTCCGAGCCGGGGTTCCGGGCCGTGGTGCGTCGATTCCCTCATCTAGCGACGCTAACACGTGTTCCAGTCCTGCCCGTCGGGCCCACGTGGCCGCACAATGGAGCCGTGCCCCCACGAGCAGAGCCCCCCCGGACAGCACCCCTGAGCAGCGAGGTTCTCGCGACGCCCCGACGCTGGCCGATCCGCACGGCCACCACCGTGATCGCCACCGCGATCGTCATCCTGGTGCTGGCCGCCGCGGCGGGGGGCGCGTGGCTGCTGCTGCGCACCGCCGCGCACAGCGCGATCGACACGGTGGACCGGGGTCGGGCGGTCGACGTGGCGGGGGCACTGTCC
>NZ_JAALEB010000356.1:0-6885 GCF_014145165.1 Dietzia sp. Cai40
GCGACGTCGATCCGGGCCCGGGCCCGGGACCGGGTGCTCGGCGTCCGCGGTTCCGGACGGGCTCGCGGGTGCGGGGAACAACGCGCCGATCATCAGACGCAGCGCCACCACGGCGAGGACGGTGCCCACGAGGGTCGGCAGCGCCCACGCGGGTCCGGCCGTCGGACGCGTCACCGCCGCGAGCGTTCCCGTGAGACCGAGGGCGACGATGATGAGGGAACCGATGGGGCGGCGCGGGCGCTCCAGTAGGCCGACCACCACGCCGAGCACCGCGAGGATGCCGGCGAGGCTGATCAGCAGCGCGGGCTTGTCCGCCGTCCCGAGCGCGTCGATGGTCGCCTCGCGGACGGCCGCGGGTGCGCGGTCGACGACGGAGTCGGCCACCGCCAGGAAGGGTGACGACCCGGGGGCGACCAGTCCCGCGATCGCGTGACCGACCGCGAGGGCGATACCGGTCGAGAGGATCCCCGCGGAGATCTGAGCCGTCACACGGGGTCGGGGCTGGGTGGTGTCCACATCAAGAGTTCGGAGCACGGGCCCCGCCGGACGGTTCCGGAGAAATTTTCTGAGGGCCACCCATCCGTCTCGACAGCAGTGCCGAAGAACCCTTGACCCAGCACGCAAGGCTCTGTTGAAAGGACCAACACAATGAGCATGACGATCTCCCGCCGTATGGCATCGATCGCGGCGGCGGCTGCCGTGAGCGGCCTCGTTCTGGCCGGCTGCGCGGACGACGAAGGCGGCATGGAGGCCGAGGGCACCACGTCCGCCCCCATGACCTCCGAAATGACCACCGAAGAGACCTCTCCCATGGCGGAGCCGGCCGGCATGCTGGTCGGTCCCGGGTGTGCGGACTACGCCGAGGCCAACCCGGACGGGCCGGGCTCGGTCGACGGTATGGCCATGGAGCCGGTCGCCACCGCCGCCTCCAACAACCCGCTGCTCACCACCCTCACGGCCGCCGTGTCGGGCGGGGTGAACCCGGAGGTCGACCTGGTCGACACGCTCAACAACGGTGAGTACACCGTGTTCGCGCCGGTCGACGACGCGTTCGCGCAGGTCGACGACGCCACGATGGAGGCGCTGCAGACCGATCCCGAGCTGCTCACCAGCATCCTGACCTACCACGTTGTCGAGGGACAGATCACCCCTGACGAGATCGAGGGCATGCAGACCACGCTGAACGGCGCGGACGTCGAGGTCATGGGCTCCGGTGACGAGCTCACCGTCAACGGTGCCAACGTGATCTGTGGTGGCGTCCAGACCGCCAACGCCACGGTCTACCTCATCGATGAGGTCATGGTTCCCGAGGAGTGATCCCACTGGACCCCGGGAGGCCCTGACCTCCTGAGTGTTCCGGCAGCACCGAGGCCCGGGTCGACGCGAGAGCGTCGGCCCGGGCCTCGTCGGGTCCCGCGGCCGGACCACCGGCACCCGCGCCGCGAGAGGGTTCCGGCCGGCGGTGATCGTGGACGAGGGGTTGACAGTGGCGCGTCACGGTGCATAATTAAGCTATTGCCTAATTAAGGAATGAGTGAATTGAAAAAGGCCGGTGATCCGCTGTCCCGGGTGTTCCAGGCGCTCGCCGATCCCACGCGTCGTGGGATCCTCGAGCGGCTCAGCGCCGGGCCGGCCACTGTGGGCGAGTTGTCGGAACCGTTCGACATCAGTGCACCCGCCATCTCGCAACACCTCCGGGTGTTGGAGACCTCCGGTCTCATCGAGCGAAGCACGCGCGCCCAGTGGCGGGTGTGCACGCTCCGGCCGGAACCGCTGGACGCCGCCACTGCCTGGGTCGAGCGCAACCGCGCGCTGTGGCAGCAGAAGTTCGACCGACTCGACGACGTGCTCACCGACATCCGGCCCGGGCACGCCGACCCCACGGATCGAGGTCGCACGCCTCGATCGAAGGAGTGACGACATCATGTCCGTCCCGGAATTCACCATCACCCGCACATTCGACGCCCCGCGCGAGACCCTCTGGCGCGCGTGGACGGATCCGACACTGGCCGCTCGCTGGTGGCACCCGCACGAGGTCACGACCCCTGCCGAGAGCGTCTCGATCGATCTCCGCGTGGGTGGCAGCTACGCCTACCTCATGATCGACCCGGACGGCGGCGAGTGGCCGGCCACGGGCGAATACCTGGAGGTCCGCGAGCCCGACCGGCTCCGGTTCACCTGGGTCAGCCCGGACGACGAGCGCGGGGACGAGGTCCCCGTCATCACCGTCGACCTCGCCGAGGCGGGCGAGGGGCGCACCCTGATGACCTTCCACATGGCCCGGCACCCCGACGACCGCGGTTCCGAACACGGCGTCTACGACGGCTGGACCGAGGCGTTCGAGGAGTTGGACGGCGTGCTCGCATCGTCCACAGCCCGCTGAGGACCGCCTGCTCGGCGGGGGCACCGCTGGTCAGAACCAGTCGTCGCGCATGTCCAGGGTGGTGCGGTCGCCCGCGGCCAGCAGGTCGAACTTCGCGTCAACGACGGGCAGCTCGCGCCGCAGGAAGTACGCCGCGGCCTGCCGCTTCCCGGCGGCGAACCCGTCGGCGTCGTCGTCGATCCGACCTCCCAGGGCGAGGACCTGCTCGAGCCAGATCCAGGCGATCACGATGTGACCGGCGGCCTCGAGGTACTCGGTGGCGTCGGCCAGGAACGCCTCCGGGTCGGTCGCCCCGAGCCCGGCGAGTGCGGTGGTCACCTCGATCAGTCGCGTCACCCGCGGTCGGAGCAGCGCGGCGAACTCCTCGGCCGGGCCGCCTGCCGCATCCGCCCGGTCGCAGGTGGCGGCGATGCGCTCGCTCAGTGCGGCCAGTCCGGCACCGCCCCCGGCGAGGACCTTGCGCCCGAGCAGATCCTGGGCCTGGATCCCGTGCGTGCCCTCGTGGATCGGGTTGAGGCGGTTGTCGCGGTAGTGCTGCTCGACGTCGTAGTCGATCGTGTACCCGGCCCCGCCCAGTACCTGTACCGCGAGTTCGTTGGCCTTGAGGCACCACTGCGACGGCCACGACTTGGCGATCGGGGTGAGGACGTCCAGCAGCGTCGTGGCGGCTGCGGCCTCCTCCGGGGACCCGGTCTTCTCGTCGTCGACGAGCCTCGCGCAGAACAGCCCCAGCGCCAGGGCACCCTCCACGTAGGACTTCTGGGCCAGCAACATCCGCCGCACGTCGGCGTGCCCGGTCAGCATGACCTGCGGCGAGGAGGGATCGGCACCGACGGTCCGCCCCTGAGGGCGGTTGCGCGCGTAATCGAGCGACTTGAGGTACCCGGTGTACCCGAGGGCCGTGGCGCCCAGACCCACGCCGAGCCGGGCCTCGTTCATCATGGTGAACATCTTCTTGAGGCCGGTGTTCTCCTCGCCCAGGAGGTATCCGACCGCGCCCGGCCGGCCGCCGGGGGTGTGCATGCCCTGGCCGAGGGTGGGCATGGTGTTGACCGTGCCGCGGAAGCCCATCTTGTGGTTGAGGCCGGTGATCACGATGTCGTTGCGCTCCCCGATCGAACCGTCCTCGTCGACCAGGTACTTCGGCACCACGAACAGGCTGATGCCGCGGGTACCGGCCGGCGAACCGGGCACCTTGGCCAGTACGAGGTGCACGATGTTCTCGGACATCGTGTGCTCGCCGCCGGAGATCCACATCTTCTGCCCGAACAGCCGGTAGGTCCCGTCGTCCTGCGGCTCGGCGCGGGTGGTGATGTCGGCGAGGTTGGAGCCGGCCTGCGGCTCGGACAGGCACATGGTGCCGGTGAACCGGCCCTCGACCATCGGCTTGACGTAGCGCTCGATCTGCTCGTCCGAACCGTGCTCGATCAACAGGTTGGCGTTGCCGGTGGTGAGCAGCGGGTACGCCGCGGTGGCGACGTTGGCCGCGTAGAACCACGCCATGCACGCCAGGTAGGCGGTGTAGGGCAGTTGCATCCCGCCCACCCGCTCGTCCATCGCGGCGCCCACCAGGTCGGCGTCGGCGAAGCGGCGCAGCGCCTCGGCGATCTCCGGGATGAGCTCGACCTCCTCGCCCACGAGCCTGGGCTCGTTGAGGTCCGCCTTGCGGTTGTGCGGGGCGAAGTACTTCTCGGCGAGCTCGGCCGACAGGTCCACCACGGCGTCGATGGTCTCGCGGGAGTGGTCCGCGTACCGCTCACGCCCACACAGCTCGGACACCCGCAGCCAGTCGTGGAGCAGGAAGTCGAGATCGGCGCGGGACATCACGGTGGAGGGGAGGGGGAGCGAGGGAGTCATGCACCGCAGGGTACTTGCCCCGGGCGCGGTGCCGACTCGGGCCGTGCCCGGCGGAACCGGGACGGGCGGCCCGCGGGACCGTCAGCCCCCGCCGGTGGCGCGGGCGAACTTCTGCCCCATCCCGAGCATGGTCCTGGCGTACGCGGCGGGCATGAACCGCTTGCCGCGGTAGGCCTTGCGGGCGTCCGGGTCGGGCAGGATCAGGAACTCCTTGGCGTCCAGACCGGTCATCACCTCGGCGGCGATCTCGTCCGCGCCGCGCTCGGAGCGGTCGATGAGCTTGCTCGCGAATCCGCTCGCGGCGGGGTCCGAGGAGTTGAGGCTCGAGGCCAGGTTGGTGCGGAAGAACGACGGGCACAGCACGGACACGTCGATCCCGAACGGCTCCAGCTCCCACCGCAGGGTCTCGGAGATCGCCACCACGGCCGCCTTGACCGCCGTGTAGGAGGCCATGGTCGGCGGGTGTACGAGCCCGGCGAGAGACGCCGTGTTGACCAGGTGCCCGTGGCCCTGCGCCTTGAGCATCGGCACGAAGGTGCGGCAGCCCCGCGCCACACCCAGCAGGTTGATGTCCGTGATGAGCCGCCAGTCCTCCTCGGTGAGGTACTCGATGCGGCCGCCCTGGGCGATGCCCGCGTTGTTGACCAGCACGTCGATGCCGCCCCAGATCTGCTCGATCTCCGCGCGCGCCGCCTGCCATTCCTCCTCGGAACGCACGTCCAGACGCAGATAGCGCGCATCCCCGGGGACCGAGGCGGGCCGGTCGTCGGTGGCCGCGAGGTCCGCGACCATCACGCGGTCGCCGCGCTCGAGGAACGCCGTGACCAACGCCAGACCGAGACCCGACGCCCCGCCGGTGACCAGCACCCGGCGGTTGGTGTCCGCGGGGGAGGGGGAGGAGACGAACGGCAACCGGGCGAGGCCGGGGACGGGGAGGTCGGACAGCGGGAGGCGGGGGAGACGCATGACGCGAAACTACCGTCTCACCCGCGCGCGAGGGGTGCGGGCTGTCCTGCGGCGCCGAGGAACCCGGCGGCCATCGACACCGCGGGCCCCGAGGAGTCGGCTCCCTCGATGAGCACCGCGAGGGCGATGTCCCCGGTGGAACCGACGAACCAGCCGTGGGCGGGACCGGTGCCGACCTCGGCCGTGCCGGTCTTGCCCCCGAGTCCGGGGATCGAATTGGCGGCCGTCGCGGTGCCCGATCGGACGGTCTGCTCCATGTACCGGCGCAGGGTGTCGACGACTCCGGGGTCGAGCGGTTCCGGTGCGTCGTTGGCGTCGCCGGTCATCCCGTCGACGACGTGCGGCAGGATCATCCGCCCGCCGTTCGCCAGCGAGGCCGTCATGACCGCCATCCCGAACGGGCTGGCCAACACCTCGCCCTGCCCGATCGCCGCTTCCACGCGGGCCGGGCCCTGCTCGGTGACGGGCACGGACCCGGTGAAGGTGTCCGCTCCGAGGCCGGGGGCGAAGAACCCGACGCCCAGGCCGAGCTTCGCGGCCGTGTCCTTCATGGCCTCCGGCGTCAGCCGGTCGCTGATGACGGCCTGGCTGGTGTTGCACGACCGGGCGAAGGCGGTCTCCAGCGGCACCGGGCCGAGCTCGAAGTCGTCGTCGTTGGGGATCGTGCGCCCCGACACGGTGACCGAGGCCGGGCAGGGCACGACCTCGTCCGGGCCCACGACGCCGGCCTCGAGCGCCGCGGCCGTGGTGACGATCTTGAACGTCGACCCCGGCGGGAAGCGGCCCTGCATGGACACCGGCCCCTGCCGGTCGGCGGCGGAGTTCTGTGCCACGGCCAGGATTCCGCCCGTCGAGGGCTGGATCGCCACGATCGAGGCGCCCAGGGCGGAGGAGTCCACCGCCTGCTGGGCGGCCCGCTGCATCGAGATCTGCAGCGTGGAGACGAGGTCGTCGACCTGGCCCACCGGGGCGCTGCCGAGCTCGATCGGTTCCGCGTCGGGATTGACGATCTCCGCGGTCCAGCCGCCTTCTGCGGTGATCGCGTCCATCCACGCGGTCGGCAGACTGTTGATCGCGGGAGAGGTCAGGCTGCGGTCGGTGCGGATGAGATCCCCGCTTTGAGGGAGCGTCACCCCCGGGACGGCGGCGAGCTGCTCGCGGATCGGGTCGATGTCGGACGGGCGGAGCGCGACGATCTGGTACGGCTGGTCCCCCGCCTCCGTCATGCCCTCGCGGATCGTCTGCCCGGTGATCGTCGGCACCACGGGGTTCACCAGCGCCGCGACAGCGTCGGCCGACTCCACCGCCCCCGGCGCCAGGGTCACCGCGGTCACCGGAGTCCACTGCAGCAGCGGTTCGCCCGTGCGGTCGAGGACCGAGGTGTCGTAGTCCAGGATCTCGGAGAAGGCCAGGGTGCCCCCCGGCTCGAGGCGGGTGTCGAGGATCGTCGGCGCCCACTCGACCTTCCAGTCCTCGCCGACCCTGGTGGTCCGCGCCTCGCCGGTGGTCGTGACGATGCGGGCGGCGCCTTCCGTGCCGGGGGTCCCGCCGGCCGGGTCGGAGCCGGCCTCGTCGTCGTCGGCCTCGTCGTTGTCGGCCTCGTCGTCTCCGGCCGTCCCCATGTCCCAGGTGATCTCGACCGTCACGGGGTCGCGGTCCGGGCGTCGGTCCCCGTCCGG
>NZ_JAALEB010000357.1:0-4902 GCF_014145165.1 Dietzia sp. Cai40
GGCGGGCGGATGATCGGCTTCGACACGGTGCTCCGCGACCCGAGCGGCGCGGCGGTCCAGTCGCTGACGAGCGCGCTGCTCACCGCGGAGGTGGAGGGATGACCACGGACGAGCCGACGAGCACGGACAACCCGACGACGGACGAACCGACGAGGGACGAGCCGACGACGACGAGGCGACCGGAGCCCGGCGAGCCCATCCGGGCCCGCAGCCTGCCGGTGACGCGTGCGGACCTGCGCCGCTACGCGGACGCCTCGGGGGACCACAACCCCATCCACCTCAGTGACGAGGCCGCCCGCGAGCTCGGTCTGCCCGGCGTGGTCGCGCACGGGATGCTGACCTCGGCGCTGGCGATCGGGGTCGTGGCCGAGTGGGCCGGGGGAGCGGACCGGGTGGTGGCCACCTTGATCCGGTTCGCCGGACCGGTGGTGGTCCCTGCCGACGCCCCGGCCCTGTTGGAGGTGGCCGGCACGGTGAGGAGGGTCGCCGACGACGGTTCCACGGCAGACGTGGCCCTCACGGTCACCTGCGGCGGGGCCAAGGTGTTCGGCAAGGCGATCGTGACCGTCGCCCTCGACGGCGCCGATCGAGCGATTTAGAGCCACTGCCGGGGCTGACGTACACTTGCCACGCCCGACCGCCCGCGGTCGCGGCCCACGCTGCCTGAGGCAGCCGCCGACACTGTAGAGTCGAGGCGTTCGTGCGGTCCGCGATTCGTGAGACGGCACGGGTGGCCGGGAGACCGGCCGAAGGGGCGTAGCTCAATTGGCAGAGCAGCGGTCTCCAAAACCGCAGGTTGCAGGTTCAAGTCCTGTCGCCCCTGCCCTTCCCGCCAGCCACAGTCGACCCGGAGGTAACGCGTGAGTCAGGATCGCGACGACGACACCAGCGGCGCGCGCGGTTCCGACGGCGCGGCCGGTACCACCGGTGCCGCTGTTCCGACGGGCTCTGCTGTTCCGACAGGCAAAGCCGGCCGGAGCGACACCACCGTCGCCAATCGTGTCCGCACCGATGCGGACACCGCGGAGGACACGCGGGCCAACCGCGCGAATCCGTTCCAGTACATCGGGCAGGTCATCGAGGAGCTGCGTAAGGTCATCTGGCCCACGCGCAACCAGATGGTCACTTACACCATCGTGGTGTTCCTGTTCCTGATCTTCATGACCGCGCTGGTCTCCGGCGTCGACTTCGGCGCGGGCAAGCTCGTCGAGCTCGTCTTCGACCGCTGACACCCGCCGCTGGAGGTCCGGGACGAGATCCGGACCGCCGAACTTCGAGAGGACCGCAATTTCAGTGAGCGACATCGAGCAGAGCCCCGAATCCGAGGACGTCGAGCAGAGCCCGGCTGCCGCCGAGCAGGCCGAGACCGCGGCGGATGCGGTGCTCGGTGACACCTCCGCGGACCCCTCCGACGTCGCGGTCCCGCCGACCGCCGAGGCCGTGGCGGATGCCATCGACGCGGTCGCCGGCACCGATGAGGACGCCGACGAGGTCGCCGACGTCACCGATGAGGCCGACGCCGCGGAGGGATCCGAGTCGGCAGAGGCCCCCGCCGAGGAGGCGGCGCCCGCGATCGATCCCGTCATCGCCTTCAAGCGCCAGCTGCGCAAGCTCCCCGGCGACTGGTTCGTCGTCCACTCGTACGCCGGGTACGAGAACAAGGTCAAGGCCAATCTCGAGACCCGCGCGGTCACCCTCGGCGCGGAGGACAAGATCTATCAGGTCGAGGTCCCCATCGAGGAGTACACCGAGGTCAAGAACGGCCAGAAGAAGGTCGCCAACCGCAAGGTCCTGCCCGGCTACGTCCTGGTGCGTATGGACCTCGACGACGAGTCATGGGGTGTCGTCCGCAACACCCCCGGCGTGACCGGGTTCGTCAGCGCGACCGGCGGTGCGGCCGGTGCGCCCACCCCGCTCTCGCTGAGCGACGTGGCCAAGTTCCTGGCCCCCAAGCCTGAGAAGAAGGCCGCCACCCCCGGTGGCGAGGCCGACGGTGGACTGGTCCCGCAGACCGTCGAGGTGGAGTTCACGGTCGGCGAGTCGGTCACCGTCATGGACGGCCCGTTCGCCACCCTGCCCGCCAGCATCTCCGAGGTCGATCCGACCTCGCAGAAGCTCAAGGTGCTCGTGTCCATCTTCGGTCGCGAGACCCCGGTGGAGCTCGGATTCTCCCAGGTGGAGAAGATCGACTGACCAGCGCGATCACCCCGACGGCCCGCCCCGCGCACACCGCGCGCGGCGGGTCCCGTCGTTTCGGGGATCGCGCCACGGTGCGCCGGATCGGATTAGCCGTTGCACGTCGATTGCACGTAGACTCTCCAAGGTTGTGCCTGCGCCCCCGCATGCCCTGCCCGACGGGCGGGCCTGAGGGGAGCGGCGCACACGACAGTCGGCCTCCCACGTGTACAGCGTGGAGCCGAGATCCAGTCGAAGAATCAGGAAGACGATGCCTCCGAAGAAGAAGAAGGTCTCAGGGCTGATCAAGCTCCAGATCAACGCCGGCGCAGCCAACCCGGCACCGCCGGTCGGCCCGGCTCTGGGTGCCCATGGTGTCAACATCATGGAGTTCTGCAAGGCCTACAACGCAGCCACCGAGAACCAGCGCGGGAACGTCGTGCCGGTCGAGATCACGGTCTACGAGGACCGTTCTTTCGACTTCAAGCTCAAGACGCCGCCGGCCGCCAAGCTCCTGCTCAAGGCCGCCGGCCTGCAGAAGGGTTCGGGCACCCCGCACTCCGCCAAGGTCGGCAAGGTCTCCATGGACCAGGTCCGCGAGATCGCGCAGACCAAGATGGAGGACCTCAACGCCAACGACGTCGACCAGGCCGCGAAGATCATCGCCGGCACCGCCCGCTCCATGGGCATCACGGTCGAGGCCTGACCTCCACCACCACACATCACCGTGGGAGGGCAGCTCAGGCCCGCACCACACCCGACCGTCGCAGAGAACACGCGGCAGGAATGGAACTCTCATGAGCAAGAACAGCAAGGCCTACAAGGCCGCAGCTGACAAGGTCGACCGCACCAAGCTGTACTCGCCTCTGGATGCCCTGGCACTGGCCAAGGACACCTCCTCGACGAAGATGGACGCCACCGTCGAGGTCGCCATGCGACTTGGCGTCGACTCCCGCAAGGCGGACCAGATGGTCCGCGGCACCGTGAATCTTCCCAACGGTACCGGTAAGACCGCCCGCGTCATCGTCTTCGCCGCGGGCGAGAAGGCCACCGAGGCCGAGGCCGCCGGCGCCGACGTCGTGGGCTCCGACGACCTCATCGAGCGGATCCAGGGCGGCTGGCTCGACTTCGACGCCGCGATCGCCACGCCGGACCAGATGGCCAAGGTCGGCCGTGTGGCCCGCGTGCTCGGCCCGCGTGGCCTCATGCCGAACCCCAAGACGGGCACCGTCACCATGGACGTGACCAAGGCCGTCAGCGACATCAAGGGCGGCAAGGTCACCTTCCGCACCGACAAGGCCAACAACCTGCACTTCATCGTGGGCAAGGCGTCGTTCTCCACCGAGCAGCTCACGGAGAACTACCAGGCCGCGATCGACGAGGTCATGCGTCTCAAGCCGTCCTCCTCCAAGGGCCGCTACCTGCAGAAGATCACCGTGTCCACCACGACCGGACCCGGCATCCCGGTCGACCCCTCGGCGATCTCCAAGCTCCTCGAGGCGGGTTCCGACTCCGAAGCGAGCTGATCTGCTCGGCTGAGACGCCACCAGCTCGGCTGAAGGCCCCGCGACCGGTTATCCGGACGCGGGGCCTTCCCGCATTTCCCGGCATGCCGTGAGCGGCCGGCCGCCGGCCGACCGGTCCGCAGCCGCTCCTCCCGATGGCGTCTCGCGTGCCGGCATGCCCGCCCCCCACGCAGCCGCTCCTCGCGATGGCGTCTCGCCGTCGCTTCGGGGCGTGCGAGACGCCATGTTCGGGCGCGGCTGTGGGGGAGATGGGGCTGCGGCGAGGGCGAGACGCCATCGCAACGAGCGGCCCCGGGCACGGATTCCCTCGCGTTCGCACGCGCGGTACGGCAGCCCGGAGCACACAGTGACCTAGCTCACCCGCATGACAATGCCCTCGGGTATGGTTGGGTCACGCGGTCGCCGTCGGCACGCCCGCCCCGCTACCGGAGGGGGCCACGATCGGGGTCGACCGGATTACCCGCGGTGGCCGCCGCGGACGAGGTGCTCGACGATCGCGGTGACGACGTCCGCGACACGGTCCGTCAGCTCAGCGCGGCGCTGCAGACCGTCTCCGACGGCCGCGACGACATCTTCGCCACCGTCCGCAACCTCGAGGCCTTCACCGCCGCGATGGAGGGTTCCGGCGAGCAGATCACCACCTTCAACGAGGTGATGGCGGCGGTGACCGTCTCGGTGTCGCGCGGCCGGGGGGAGATCGGCCCGGCGCTCACCGAGCTCGACCTGGCAGTCGACGAGGTCCGCGACTTCGTCCGCGACAACCGGCAGGTGGGCATCGAGACCGTCCGGACGACCACCGACCTGCTGACGGTGCTGGCCGAGCAGCGCGACGACATCGCCCAGATCCTGCACGTCGCACCCACCGCGCTGTCGAACCTGCAGGGGATCTACCAGCCGTCGCAGAACGCGGTGATCTCGTCCCTCGCGCTGACCGACTTCGCGAACCCGATGCAGTTCATCTGCTCCGACCTGGCCGCTGCAGAGGAGACCGACGTGCACACCGCCTCCGAGGAGTGCGTGCGACTGCTCGGCCCCACGCTCACCGCGCTGGCGGTGGACTACCCGCCCGTGGCGATCAATCCCAGCCGCGGCGTCGGGGCGCTGCCGCACCAGCTCGACTACACCCACGACCACCTGCGGCCGGCTCCCGCCCTCGCGACCCCTGCCGACGCGTCCCCGACCCCCGCCGGCCCGGCGGACG
>NZ_JAALEB010000358.1:0-3954 GCF_014145165.1 Dietzia sp. Cai40
TGAGCCTCACCGCCTGCACGATCGGCGAGACCGGCGACGACGACACCCCCGCGGGCACCACCACCGCGGTGGCCGAGGCGCCCCGGGACCAGCCGACGAGCGCACCGGGCGCGCCGGACGCAGGCGTCGACCAGTTGGTGCTGAACGCCGACGACGCCCCCGAACTGGGCCTGTCCCCCGTCTCGTCCGAGGACATCGCGGGAGGGGTCGGCGCGCTGGAGGACATCGCCGCGGGGATCCGTGTCGACCCCGAGCGTTGCGCGGACTTCAGCCAGGACGCCTTCCTCGCCCAGGCCGAACCGGGCGCGATGGCGATCCAGGCGGGCCAGAGCGGGAACTCCGCGTACGCGGTGTCCGTGACGACGGTGACCGACAGCCTTCCCGCTCGTGAGCAGCTCATCGCCGACTGCCCGACCATGACGGTCACGATCCCCCTCGAGGGGACCGAGGTGACCACCCGGGCCGAGAACTCGCTGCTGGAACTCCAGGCTCCCGAGGGCGTGGAGCACTTCGCCGCCATCTCGCAGACCAACACCATGGACATGATGGGTCAGGAGATGCTCACGGGGAACGTCCTGATCACCGGGGTCGTGCGGGGGATCGGAGTCTCCGTCACGGTCGCCAACGGTGTGGGGCCGGTCTCCGACGTGGAACGGGACACGGCTGTGGACGCCTTCGGCAAGCAGGTCGAGAAGATCCGGAACGCCTAGCCCCGGGCCCGGGGCCACCGCGGGTCAGGCCCGCTGGGACGAGATGGAGACGACCTCCCCGGTGAGGTAGGTGGTGTAGTCGCTGGCGAGCATGGCGATGGTCGCGGCCACCTCCCAGACGTCGGCGGCCCGCCCGAACGCCTCCTTGGCGGCGAGCTCGTCGAGGAGCTCGGCGGAGGCCGACTTCTCCAGGAACGCGTGGCGGGCGATGGAGGGCGCGATCGCGTTGATGCGCACGCCGAAGTCGGCGCCCTCGATCGCGGAACACCGGGTGAGCGCCATGACGCCGGCCTTGGCCGCCGCGTAGTGCGCCTGCGCCCGCTGCGCGCGCCACCCCAGCACCGAGGCGTTGTTGACGATCACCCCGTTGTGGGGCACGTCGCGGAAGTACCGCAGCGCCGCGCGGGTCGCGCGGAACGTGCCGTTGAGCGTGATGTCGAGGACCCGGTCCCAGTCCTCGTCGGTCATGTCGACCAGCTCACCCTCGCCTCCGAAGCCGGCGTTGTTGACCAGCACGTCGATGCGGCCGAGCTTTTCGGCGGCGCCGGAGATCAGCGCGTCGACGTCCGAGGTCGACTGCACGTTGCAGGTGATGGCCTCGAACCGCTGCTCGGGGAACTCGGCGGCGAGCGTGTCGCGGGCCTCGTTCATGCGGCGCTCGTGGAAGTCCGACACCAGCACGTCGGCACCCTCGAGCGCGGCGCGACGTGCGGCCGAGAACCCGATCCCCGTGCCGGCGGCCGCCGTCACCACGACCTTCTTGCCCGCGAGCAGCCCGTGTCCCGGGGTCTCCTCGGGCACCGTGGACAGCGGGGACGCGGCGAGGGGGGACTTGTGCTGGGTCATGACGGCCTGGCCTCTCGGGGTAGTCCGAGCACGCGCTCGGAGATGATGTTGCGCTGGATCTCGTTGGATCCGCCGTAGATGGTGTCGGAGCGGGTGAACAGGAACAGCCGCTGCCACCGCGCCAACTCGAGATGCTCCGGGTCGTGCAGGTCGTTGGCCGCGCCCTCGGAGTCGTGCGTGGGCCCGGTGAGCGACTCCGCCCCCTGCACGGTCATCGCCAGCTCGCCCAGATCGCGGTGCCAGGTGGCCCACAGGAGTTTGGCCGCGGAGGCGTTACCCCCGGAGGCGTCGCGCTCGGCGAGGGTACGCAGCGCATGGGCGCGGATCACCTTGAGCCCGACCCAGGCGCGCGTGATCCGTTCGCGCACCGCGGGGACCTCCGCGCTGCCGTTGGACCGGGCCATGGCCACGATCTGGTCGAGCTCGCGGGCGAAGCCCACCTGCTGACCGAGCGTGGACACACCCCGCTCGAACTCCAGCAGGGTCATGGCGACCTTCCAGCCCTCGCCCCGCTCCCCCACGATCATCCCGGCGTCGGTGACGGCATCGTCGAAGAAGACCTCGTTGAACTCCGAGGTCCCGGTGAGCTGCTGGATCGGCCTGATCTCGACGCCCGGCTGGTCCAGCGGCACCAGCAGGAAGCTCAGACCCTTGTGACGGCTGGTCCCCTCCTCGGTCCGGGCCACGACGAACACCCACTGGCTCAGGTGCGCCAGGGAGGTCCACACCTTCTGCCCGTGCAGATGCCATCTGCCGTCCTCGCCCAGGCGCGCGGTGGTGGACACGTTCGCCAGATCGGATCCGGCGCCGGGCTCGGAGTACCCCTGCGCCCACAGTTCGGTGACGTCGAGGATCCGCGGCAGGAAACGGTCCTTCTGCTCCTGCGTACCGTGCGCGATGAGGGTGGGCCCGAGCAGCGTCTCGCCCAGGTGCGACACCCGCGCCGGGGCGTCGGCCTTGGCGTACTCCTCGTGCACGCGGACCTGCTGGCTCAGGGATGCCCCGCGGCCGCCGTACTCGACCGGCCAGCCCACGCAGGTCCACCCGGCCTCGGCCATGTGCCGCTCCCAGGCCAGGCGTCGGGCGAAGAACTGGTGCTCGCTGCCGGGCCCGCCGGTGCCCTTGATCTCGGCGAAGTCTCCGGTCAGGTTGTCGTCCAGCCACGTGCGGAACTCCGCGGCGAACTCGTCGTCGGTCATCTCCGACGCCGGCCTGGTGCTCTGGGTCATGGGGCCACTCTACCAAGCACTTGCTTGGTTTGCCGGAACCGGCCGCCCCCACTGACCGCGTCGGGTGTGATGGTCGACATGAGCACACCCGTCACGCCCCTGGAGGGCAAGGTCGCACTGGTCACCGGCGCCGCCCGGGCACAGGGCCGGGCCCACGCCGTCCGTCTCGCCTCGGAGGGCGCGGACGTCGTGGTCACCGACATCTGCGCCCCCGTATCCGAGTCCGTCTCCTACCCGGCGCCGACACCGGACGATCTCGCCGAGACCGTTCGCCTGGTCGAGGAGGCCGGGGGCAGATCCCTCTCGGCCGTCCTCGACATCCGGGAACTGGGCGCGCTGCAGGACCTGGTCACCCGCACCATCGCCACCTTCGGCCGGCTGGACATCGTCGTCGCCAACGCCGGCGTCCTCACCTGGGGCCGGCTGTGGGAGCTGCCGGAGGACGACTGGGACATGGTCATCGGCGTCAACCTCAGCGGCACGTGGCGGACGATCCGCGCGGCGGTGCCGGCGATGATCTCCGCGGGCAACGGCGGGTCGATCATCATCGTCAGCTCGTCGGCGGGCCTCAAGGCCACGCCGGGCAACGGGCACTACTCGGCCTCCAAGGCCGGCCTGGTCGCGCTGACCAACTCACTCGCCCTCGAGGCGGGCGAGTTCGGCATCCGGGTCAACTCGATCCACCCGTACTCGGTGGACACGCCGATGATCGACCCCGACGGCATGGCGGAGATCTTCGGCCGGTTCCCGTCGTACCTGCACAGCTTCTCGCCGATGCCCCTCAAGAACGTCCTCGCGGACGGCGTCAGCACCCTGGCGGACTTCATGCCCCCCGAGGAGGTCGCCGACGTGGTGTCGTTCCTGGCCGGGGACGGTTCCCGCTCGATCTCGGGGGTCCAGGTCCCGTTCGACCGGGGTGCGCTCAGGTACTGAGCACGGGGCCGACCAAGCAGGTGCTTGGTACCGTGGTGGGCGCCACACCCGCAGCACCCGAGGAGTCCGCGATGAACGACAGCTCCACCGCCGCCCCCCGCGACGTCGAGACCACCGCCGCCGCCCTGCGCCGGGCGGCGGCACTCTGGCCGGATCGCGAGGCGGTCGCCGACGTCCAGCCCGGTCAGGACACCCGGTGGACGTGGGCGCAGCTGCTCGACGAGGTCCGCCGCTTC
>NZ_JAALEB010000359.1:0-1994 GCF_014145165.1 Dietzia sp. Cai40
GCCACGGCGGCGGAGATCTTGACCATCTGCAGGAAGGCGATCGTGCCCTCCTGCATGCGGGTCCCCCCCGACGTCGGGGAGGCCAGGATCGGCAGGCGTTCGGCGGTGGCGCGCTCGATCGCGGAGACGATCCGCTCGGCCGCCGCGATGCCGATCGACCCGGCCAGGAAGTCGAACTCGCAGGCGACGAACACGACCCGCCGACCCAGCAGAGTGCCCTCCCCGGTGATGACGGACTCGTCCACCCCGGAGTCCCGCGCCGCGCGCTGGAGGGAGGCCTCGTAACCCGGGACCGAGTCGACCTGGGGCGAGCGCAGCGGTGCGGAGTCCCAGGACCGGAACGACCCGTCGTCGAGGACCATGTCGAGGATCTGCAGAGCTCCGGTTCGCGCCATGGACGCATCGTACGGTGGGCGTGTTCACCAGCAGGTATCGTCGGTCGCGGGGTGCAGGGTAGTACCCCCGCGACGCACCATTCCGCGATGGACCAGGAGGCCCCGCCGCCATGATCGACACACGCAGGGACGGTTCCGTCGCCGTCGTCACCATCGACCGGCACAGCACCCGCAACGCGCTCGACGCGGAGGTGTGTACGGCCCTGCGGGAGGCGATCGAAGCCGCGGGTGCCGCGGCCGAGGGCGAGGACCCGGTCCGCGCGATCGTCGTGACGGGGGCGGGGACGGCCTTCTGCGCCGGCGCCGACCTGTCCGGCGGCGTGTACAACCTCAACTTCTACGACGCCCACGCGGGGATGCTCAGGGCGGTGGAGTCGGTCCCGGTCCCCGTGATCGCGGCCGTCAACGGGCCCGCCGTGGGCGCCGGGGTCCAGCTCGCCCTGGCCGCCGACCTCCGCGTGGTCGCCCCCGGCGCGGTGTTCGCCGTCCCCGTCGTCAAGGTGGGACTCGCTCTGGACAACTGGACGATCAAGCGGCTCGCCAACGTGGTCGGGGGCGGGCACGCGCGGTCGGTCCTCATGACCGCCCGTCCGGTCGGGGCGGAGGAGGCGGCCCGGATCGGGCTGGCCAACGAGATCGGCGGCCTGGACACCGCGATGGAACTGGCGGCCGAGATCGCGCGGTTCGCCCCGCTCAGCCTCCGGCACATCAAGTCCGTGATCAACGACGACGACGCCCGGCTCCTGCCCCGCGACGAGCACACCGAGCTGCAGCAGCTGGCCTGGCACAGCGAGGACATGGCCGAGGCGCGCGCCGCCCGCGAGGAGAAGAGGCCTCCCGTGTTCCGCGGGAGATGACCTGACCGTCAGCGGGCCCGGACGGATACCATTCCAGCGCCCGGATCCCGCCGACGTGGCGACTGGCATACGCCCCGGGGACCGGAGACTGCAGGGGGAGAGCCGCGGATGGCCGCCAGGCACAGTGCGTCGACACAGAGGGAGAGGTCGACGGCGCGCAGGGTCGTCCACGTGGGGCTGGGGCTCCTGGCGGCGGTCCTCGTGATCGGGGTCGTGGTCGCGGGCCTGTCCAGGGCCGGGGTGGGAGGGTTCTGCGTCGATGCGGCCGAGGTCACCGTGGCCGCCGAGCCCGACGTCCTCGCACATGTCGAGACCCTCGCGGACGAGGCGGGGGGATGTCATGCGTACGAGGTCTCGGCGGTCTCGTCCGCCGACATGGCGGCTCGGGTCGCCGCCCGTCAGACCCTCCCGGACATCTGGGTCCCCGATTCGGCGATCCGGCTCGCTCAGCTCTCCCAGGACGTCCAGATCCCGTTCGAGACCGTTCTCAACTCCATCGCGTCGACCCCGGTGATCATCGCCTCGCGTGGGCCCGGGCCGGACATGCCCACGTGGACCTCGGCGCTCTCGATGCCGGGACTGGCGATGGGGGACCCGGTCCGGTCCGGTATCGCGGACGCCCCCATCCTCGCGGCGACCTCCGAGGTCGAGTCGATGCGCTCGACCTCGGAGGCGCTCGCCGCCTCCATGGCGGTGCTCGCGCAGGGCCGGGCGGGGCGCGCGGACGTGCCGCCGACCGCCC
>NZ_JAALEB010000035.1:0-22751 GCF_014145165.1 Dietzia sp. Cai40
GGGGTGGCGGCGTGCGGGCCATCGGGAGTCCTCCCGGAAACAAGTGGGCCCCGGATCCTCACGGATCCGGGGCCACTTCTACTGTCTCGACACAGTGTGCGCGAGGGGGGACTTGAACCCCCACGTCCGTTAATAGGACACTAGCACCTCAAGCTAGCGCGTCTGCCATTCCGCCACTCGCGCTCGCACACTGATGACCTGCACCGGTTCGTTCCCGGCTTGGTCGTGCGAGGAATGACACTAGCCGATGCGCGAACCGTGGGACAAATCGGACCCCGCTCACACACGGCGCCTGCCGGTCATCGCTGGTAGACAAGGACGTGACCGGCTGGGGGATACCTCCCCACACCGTCCGACCCAGGAGGATGACGATGACCGACTTCCGCGTGCCGAACCCCTATGACGCCCTTCCGGATCTCCCCGCGCTCGAGGTGACGAGCGAGTCCTTCGCCGAGGGCTCCACCCTGTCGTCCGCGCAGCTCGGCGGGAAGATGGGCGTCGAAGGCGGCGAGGACAAGTCCCCCCAGGTGAGTTGGAGTGCCGGACCGGAGGGGACCCGGACCTATGTGGTGACCGTGTTCGACCCCGACGCGCCGACCGCCTCGGGGTTCTGGCACTGGTCGGTGGCCAACATCCCGGCCGACGTGACCTCGCTACCGGAGGGGGCGTGCACCGGCGACGACACCTCGGGCCTCCCGGAGGGGGCCGTCGTGGTCCGCAACGACGCCGGGTTCAGGGGGTTCGTGGGTGCGGCCCCACCGGAGGGCCACGGTCCGCACCGGTACATCCTCGCCGTTCACGCCGTCGGCGACGAGATCGAACTCGGAGAGGACGCCTCCTGCGCCTTCGTGGGGTTCAACCTCTTCGGGCAGGGCCTGGCCCGCGGGACCACCACGGCGCTCTTCGAGCAGTGAGAGTCAGCTGACCGCGGAACCGACGGCCTCCGCCAGGGAGGCGAACCCGCCCTGCCGGAGCCGTCGGGCGACGAGCTTGTTGGTCCCACGGATGAGACCGGGGCCGGTGAACACGAAGCCGGTGTAGGTCTGGACAAGATGAGCACCGTGGGTGATGCGGTCCCACACGTCCTCCGGGGTCTCGACGCCGCCGACCGAGATGATGACGATCCGATCGCCGGCCCGCTCGTGGATCCGGGCGAGCACCTGGCGGGACCGGTCCGCGACGGGTGCCCCCGAGATCCCGCCCGCGCCCATCGCCGCCACCGTGCTCGCCGGGGTCGTGAGCCCGTCGCGCGAGATGGTGGTGTTGGTGGCCACGATGCCGGCGAGGCCGAGCTCCACGACGAGATCGGTGACCGCGTCGATGTCCGCGTCGTCCAGGTCCGGGGCGATCTTGACCAACACCGGGATCGTCGCCACCTCACGGACCGCCGTGAGGATGGGACGCAGCGATTCGACCGCCTGCAGGTCCCTCAGGCCGGGGGTGTTGGGGGAGCTGACGTTGACCACCATGTAGTCGGCCAGCCCGGTGAGCATGCTGGCCGAGGCCACGTAGTCGCGAACGGCGTCCTCCGCGGGCACCACCTTGGTCTTGCCGATGTTGATCCCCACCGGGTCGCTGCTGCGCCGACGACGCAGGTTGTTGGCCGCGTTGCCCGCGCCGTGGTTGTTGAACCCCATGCGGTTGAGGATGGCCCGGTCCTCCGGCAGCCGGAACAGACGAGGTGACGGGTTGCCGGGCTGGGGTGAGGCGGTGACCGTGCCGACCTCACTGAAACCGAAGCCGATCGCCCCCCACGAGTCGACGGCGGCCGCGTTCTTGTCGAAACCGGCCGCGAGGCCGAGCGGCCCCGGAAAGCGACGTCCCAGGACATCCTGGGCCAGCACCGGATCCCGGACGCCGAGGAACCGGCGCACCATGGAGCCCAGTGGCGGCACCAGGGTCAGCAGCTTGAGAAAGCCGAATACCAGGTGGTGGATCCGCTCCGCCGGAAAGCGGAACAGCACACTCTTCATCAGCGAGTACACGGTCCTCCTCGATGGGACGTGGGTGGTCCTTCGATCAGCTCGACGGCACGGGCAGTGATGGGCGCATCAGGTGGAGGCCGGCACCGTCGGAGGAACCGACGACCACGGTCCCGGAGGCCGTGACCACCAGCGAGTCCGGCTGACGTACCGTCGCGATCTCGGCACGCCGGACCCCTGTGCCGTCGCCGAGATCGTACGCCTGGACGGTATTGGTTCCGGTGGAGGTGACCCAGACGACGTCCCGGGTGTGGTCCCCGGCGACCGCCCAGGGGGCCGCTGCGACCGGGAACTGCTGGTGGAGCCGGATCGGGGAGGTCGAGTAGACGAGGAGCGTGTCACCCACGGTGTCGCTGGCCACGACCGTGCCCTCGCCGTACTCGTCGAGTCGCCCGGCGCCCTTCCCGGCGCGCAGGAGCGGTCCCGCGCCGTCCTCGTCCAGGTCGATGCTGGCGATGACGGTGTCCGGTCGGCTGAACGCCGTGACCGAACCGTCCCGGGCCACACTGATCCGATCGACCGATGTCAGGCCTGCGAGGCGATGTTGTTCCGTCCCGTCGGCGTCCCGGACGACCACGTCGCCGCCGGGGGCGCCCGTGAGCAGGCGACCGTCGGTGGTCACGGCCGCCGCGGTGACCGGTCCGAGCCCCGAGATCTCGCGCGCGTCACCTGCCGCCGTGACCACGACGACGCCGTCGCCGAAGGGGACAAGAACCGTCCCGTCGACCCCGGCAGTGGCGGTTCCCGCATCCGCGGGCAGCTCGACGGTCGTCTCCGGGATCCATCGGGTCCCGTCCACGCGGGCGATCTCCAGAGTCGGCGGGCCGTCGACCTGCGCCACCACCGTGTCACCCACGGCGACCAGCGAGGACACGGAACCCGGGACCGGGACGACCTCACCGCCCTCGGGATCGGAGACCTGGGGCGACGCGGCGGGTCGGGCGTTACCCTGCTCGATCCCGGTGTAGTCCTCCAGTTGGCTGGTGGTCGACGCGCAGCCGGCGAGCCCGACGGCGAGGGAGAGCAGAGCGGCGGTCACAGCGGAGCGGCGGTGGACACGAAGGGGCACGGTGTTCCTTTCGACTTCTCCACAGTGTCCCCCACGCGGGTCCTCAGTCGCCGTCCAGGTCCGGACGACTACCCTCACGGCGGTGCGGTGAGACACCCGCGCCCGTGCCGACGTTCCCCGACAGAAAGCAGCGCCCGTGAACCCGACGGTCCTGGCCGCCCCCGCTGCGGACGGCATGTCCTGGCTCCAGGTGATCGTGCTCTCCGTGATCCAGGGGATCACGGAGTTCCTGCCCGTCTCGTCCTCCGGGCACCTCCGCATCTTCTCCACCTGGTTGTTCGGTGCGGACGCGGGAGCCTCGTTCACGGCGGTCATCCAGCTCGGCACGGAGGCCGCCGTGCTGGTGTTCTTCTTCAAGGACATCGTGCGGATCCTCGTCGCGTGGTTCCGGGGGGTGTTCGACCGCCGGCGCCGCGACGACCCGGACTACCGGCTCGGGTGGTACGTGATCATCGGCTCGGTCCCCATCGCCGTGATCGGCTTCTTCGGCAAGGACCTCATCCGGGACGCCGCCCGGAACCTGTGGATCACGGCGATCGTGCTGATCGCGTTCTCGTTCGTGTTCCTCATCGCGGAGAAGGTCTCCAAGCAGGACCGCCCCGTCGACGGCCAGTCGCTCGAGGGCTTGACGATGAAGGACGCGGTGGTCATGGGACTGGCCCAGTGCCTGGCGCTGATCCCCGGTGTCAGCCGTTCGGGCGGCACCATCTCGGCCGGGCTGTTCCTCAACATGTCCCGCGAGGCCGCCGCACGGTTCTCCTTCCTGTTGGCGATCCCGGCGGTCCTGGCCTCCGGGTTGTTCAGCCTCCCCGACGCGTTCGAGCCGTCCGTGGGGCAGTCCGCCACCGGGATCCAGCTGATCGTGGGATCGGTGATCGCGTTCGTGCTGGGCTACGCCGCCATCGCGTGGCTCCTGCGCTTCGTGCAGAACCACTCGCTGGCCTGGTTCGCCGGGTACCGCATCATCCTCGGCCTGGCCGTCATCGCGCTGCTGTCCACCGGCGCGATCCCCGCGACCTGACCTCACCACCGAAGTGGCGCGGCGTCGGTAACCTGCCGTCATGACCGTCATCCTCCTGCGCCACGGCCGCTCGACCGCCAACACCGCGCTCACCCTGGCCGGCCGCACGTCCGGGGTCGCGCTCGACGAGACGGGCCGGGCGCAGGCACAGGACCTCTGCCGACGTCTCGACGGTCTCCCGGTCGAGGCGGTCGTCCGGTCGCCGCTCATGCGCTGCCGGGAGACGGTCGAGCCGTTGGCCGCCGCGTTCGGGGTGGAACCGGTGGTCGAGGAGGGCCTGGTCGAGGTCGACTACGGCACCTGGACCGGACGGACCCTGACCGAGCTCGCGTCCGAACACATGTGGTCGGTGGTGCAGCAGCACCCCTCCTCGGCCGTCTTCCCCGGGGGTGAGTCCCTCGCCGAGATGGCCACCCGCGCCGTCTCGGCCGTCCGGGAGCACGACCGCCGCCTGGCCGAGGACGCGGGCCGTGACGTGCTGTGGGTGGCGTGTAGCCACGGAGACGTGATCAAGTCGGTGATCGCCGACGCGTACGGGATGCATCTCGACCACTTCCAGCGCATCGTGGTGGAGCCGGGATCGGTGTCGGTGGTCCGCTACACCCCCCACCGGCCGTTCGTCCTCCGGGTCAACGACACCGGTGGAGACCTCGCCAGTCTCCGCGGGGAGCCCGCCGGACACGTGGGCAACGCCACCACCGGAGACGCCAGCTCGGACGCGGTTCCCGGCGGGAACGTACCCTTATGAACCGCACCTCCACCCGGGACCACCCGGCACCACACGGCAGCACACGAGGGAGACGACCGGCATGAGCAGGGAAGTCCACGAGTTCCGCGACCCGGCCCGGTTCGTGGTGGGCACGGTCGGCCAACCCGGCGAGCGCGTGTTCTTCGTCCAGGCCACGGGCGGCGGCCGAACCGTCTCCGTCCGGTGCGAGAAGCAACAGGCCCAGATCCTCTCGGAGCGGATGGGGGATCTCCTCGACGAGATCGCCGCGAAGTCCGATGTCCCCGTCCCCCCGGCCGCCGGCGTCGTGGACGACCTGGCGCCGCTGGAGATGCCCGTCGACGCGGAGTTCCAGGTGGGCACGATGGGCCTGGGGTGGGACGGCGAGAAGAGCCAGATCGTCGTGGAGCTGCTGGCGGCGGACCCCACCGCCACCGACGAGTCGGTGGTCCTCTCGGACGCGGAGGACGCCCCGGACGCGCTCCGCGTGTTCCTGACCCCGCAGCGTGCACGGCAGTTCGTCCTGCGCAGCGAGAAGGTCGTCTCCGCCGGGCGCACTCCGTGCCCGCTGTGCGGCGAGCCGATCGACACCACGGGTCACCTGTGCATCCGCCTCAACGGGTACCTCCCGCGCTCCGGTGATGCGCTCGCCGACCTCGTCGACCCGTGACCGCCCGCCCGCCGGGCCCCGAACTCACCGTTCTGCACCGGATCCCCTCGGGAAGCAACGCGGTGTACCGCTGCGTGGACGCCGAGGGCGGGCACTGGGTGTACAAACCGTCGGCGGGGGAGCGGCCGCTCATGGACTTCCCCGACGGCAGCCTGGCGGCCCGGGAGATCGCGGCGTACGCGGTGTCCGTGGCCCTGGGGTGGGACCTGGTGCCCGAGACGGTGGGAGCACACGGCCCCGGCGGCCCGGGGATGGCGCAACGATGGATCGACGAGCTCGACCGGGGTGAGGCGCCCGGCCACGACCCGGTGGACGTCCACCCGGTGGGCGCCCTTCCCCCCGGCCGGGTGGCGGTGCTCCGGGGTGAGGGATCCCGCGGGGAGGACGTGGTGGTGGCGCACGCCCTGGACGAACGGCTCCGTCGTATCGCGTTGTTCGACCACGTCGTCAACAACGCCGACCGCAAGGGCGGACACGTCCTCGTCGACACCTCCGGCCTGATCTGGGCGATCGATCACGGCCTGTCGTTCCACACCGAGCCGAAGCTGCGCACCGTCCTGTGGGGGTGGGCCGGCCAGCCGCTGCCCCCGGGGGATCTCGAGGGACTGGGCAGGGTGCGCGACGGGCTGTCCGGGGACGCCCTCCTCGCGGAAAGCCTGCGTGACCTGCTCTCACCCGCCGAGGTACGCGCACTGGGCGCTCGGGTCACCGCACTGCTCGACGGCGAGGTGTTCCCCGTACCGGGAGCGGGCTACCCGTTACCCTGGCCGCTCTTCTGAACCCGCCCGGTATCTAGACTCGCCCGCATGCACTCGTGGCCCCCGCCTGCCGTCCCCGCCGTCCCCGGCGACGGTGCCCCCCTGAAGTTGTACGACACGGCGAGCGGACAGGTCCGGGAGGTGTCCGCCGGGCCCGTCGCAGGGATGTACGTCTGCGGCATCACCCCCTACGACACCACCCACCTCGGTCACGCGGCGACCTACCTGACGTTCGATCTGGTGTACCGGCTCCTGCTGGACGCCGGACACGAGGTCCACTACGTCCAGAACACCACGGACGTCGACGACCCGCTGTTCGAAAGGGCGGAGCGCGACGGCGTGGACTGGAGGGAACTCGGGGACCGCGAGACCGATCTGTTCCGCTCCGACATGGAGGCGCTCCGCGTGCTCCCACCCCGCGACTACGTGGCCGCCACCGAGACCATCGACGAGGTCGTGGAGATGGTCGCCGAGCTCGTCGACCGCGGCCACGCCTACCGGATCGATCCCGGGGTCGACGGGTACCCCGATGTCTACTACCGACACCGGGCCACCCCGGCCTTCGGGTACGAGTCGGGGTACGACGCCCAGGAGATGGCCGGCGCGTTCGCCGAGCGCGGCGGGGACCCGGACCGGCCCGGCAAGGAGCACCCGCTGGACGCACTGCTGTGGCGGGTGCAGCGACCGGGGGAGCCGTCCTGGCCCTCGCCCTGGGGGGCGGGCAGACCCGGATGGCACATCGAGTGTTCGGCGATCGCCCGGAACCGCCTGGGTATGGAGTTCGACATCCAGGGTGGGGGCAGCGACCTCGCGTTCCCACACCACGAGTTCTCCGCCGCCCACGCCGAGGCCGCGACCGGCCGCTCCCCGTTCGCGCGCTTCTACGTGCACGCGGCGATGATCGGCCTCGACGGGGTCAAGATGAGCAAGTCGTTGGGCAATCTCGTCCGGGTCAAGACACTCCGCGAACAGGGGGTGGACCCGGCCGTCATCCGACTCGCCCTGGCCGCCGGCCATTACCGGACGGACCGCTCCTGGTCGGAGGACCTGCTCGCGGAGGCCCGCTCCCGGTGCGAGACGTGGTTCCGTGCGATCTCCCGGGGATCGGGCGCCGACTCCGCCGCGACCATCATCGCCGTGCGGGAACGTCTCGCGGACGACCTCGACACCCCCGGCGCCCTGGCCGCGGTCGACAGGTGGGCCGAGGCGACCCTGGCCGGGGACGAGTCCGACCCGTCCGCGGGACCGTCCATCGCGACCGCCCTCGACGCCCTGCTCGGTCTCGCCCCCGCCACCTGACGGCGTTCCGGTGACCGGTCTGACGGTCTGACGGGCGACGGTCTACCCGGCGTCGGGCTCGTCCCGCTCGCCTCGCAGGAAGCGCTCGAACTCGGCGGCGATCGACTCGCCGTCGACCAGCGGCATCGTCTCCCCGTCAGCGGCCCGACCACGGTCGGGTTCGGGGTCGACCCCCGCCCCGACACCGTTCTCGTCGTCCATCCGGTCCTCCAGGGACTGGATGTAGTCGCGGAGGTCCTCGTCCTCGCCGGCGGCGGCGTCGACCTTCGCGACCCACGTGCGGGACTGCACGCGCAGTGCGTCCATCGGGACGGCCACCCCCAGGTTCTCCGCCAACCAGGACAGCACCGCCTCGGTGCCGCGCGGATTGGGCGGTGCGGCAACGTAGTGGGGGACACCCGCCCACAGACTCACCGTCGGGACCCCGGCCTCGGTGAGGAGTTGCTGGAGGACCCCGGTCATCCCGGTGGGCCCCTCGTAATCGGAGGCCCGGACCCCCATCTCGGCCATCCTCTGCCGATTGAACGCCGTCCCGGTGAGCGGAACGGGGCGGGTGTGGGGCACATCGGCGAGATAGGCACCCAACAGCACCACCTCGGTGACTCCCAGGGTGTCGACGAGGTCCACGAACTCGGAGGCGAACCGGCGCCACTTCAGACCCGGCTCGGGCCCCCGGACCAGCAGCACGTCGTGGTCGAACCCGTCCGGTCGGCACGCGGACACGAGGATCTGTGGCCACTCGACCGATCGCGACACCCCGCCGGAATGCCGGACCGTCGGCCGCTGGTCGAGGTAGTCGAAGAACTCGTCGCCACCGATCTCCGCGATCTGCCGCGCCTCCCAGGTCAGGGCGAGATGTTCGACGGTCCCGGTCGCCACGTCCGCGGCGTCGTTCCAGCCCTCGAAGGCCACGATCATCACCGGGCTCTCGAGATCGAGGTGCCCGTCGGGGGTCCATTCGACAGTCATCAGTACAGCCTACGGACGGACACTTCCGGGGCACCCATACACTGGGGCCATGTCTGTCGATTTCGATTCGCCCCTGTTGGACGCCGCCCGCCGGCGAGTACTGATCAGCGACGGGGCGATGGGCACGATGTTGCAGGCGGTGGACCTGGACGTCGACGTCGACTTCCTCGGTCTGGAGGGATGCAACGAGATCCTCAACGCCACCCGCCCGGACGTCGTCGCGGACATCCACCGTGCGTTCTTCGAGGCCGGCGCGGATCTGGTGGAGACCAACACCTTCGGGTGCAACCTGTCCAACCTGGGGGACTACGACATCGTCGACCGCATCGGCGAGCTGGCCGAGAAGGGTGCCGCGATCGCCCGGCAGGTCGCCGACGAGATGGGCCCCTCCGAGGACGGCACCCCGCGGATGGTGCTCGGCTCCCTCGGACCGGGGACCAAGTTGCCCTCGCTCGGGCAGTCCACGTTCGAGGAGATGAGGGACGCCTACGCCCGCGCGGCGGAGGGCCTGGCCCGGGGCGGAGCCGACGCGTTCCTCGTGGAGACCAGCCAGGACCTGCTCCAGGTCAAGGCCGCGGTACTGGGCTGCCAGGACGGCATGGCCGCCGCCGGGCGCCGGCTGCCCATCATCACGCACGTGACCATCGAGACCACCGGGACCATGCTCCTGGGGTCCGACATCGGGGCGGCACTGACCGCGCTCGAACCGCTCGGCATCGACATGATCGGCCTCAACTGCGCCACCGGGCCCGCCGAGATGATCGAGCACCTGCGCTACCTCACCCAGCACGCCGGCGTCCCCGTCTCCGTCATGCCCAACGCGGGACTGCCCGAACTGGGAGAACACGGAGCCGTGTACCCGCTCGGCGCCGAGGCGTTCGGCCCCCAGGTCGCCGACTTCGTCTCCGAGTTCGGGCTGTCGATGGTCGGCGGATGCTGCGGCACCACCCCCGAACACATCACCCGCCTCCGGGACGAGGTGAGGTCCCGGGCGAAGGCCGAGCGGCGGGTCGAGCCGGTCAACGCGGTCGCCTCCCTCTACAGCTCGACGCCGCTGCGGGCCGACGCCGGCATCCTCATGATCGGCGAGCGCACCAACGCCAACGGGTCCAAGCGGTTCCGGGACGCGATGCTCGCCGCCGACTGGGACACCTGCATGGACATCGCCAAGGAGCAGATGCGGGACGGGGCGCAGATGATCGACCTCTGCGTGGATTACGTCGGCCGGGACGGCTCGGGGGACATGGCCGAGTTGGCCGGACGGCTGTCGACCTCCTCGACCCTGCCGATCATGCTCGACTCGACCGAACCCGAGGTCATCCGGACGGGCCTGGAGCACCTCGGCGGACGGTGCACGGTCAACTCGGTCAACTACGAGGACGGGGCCGGACCGGACTCGCGATTCCAGAGGATCATGGAACTGGTCTCGCGCCACGGCGCCGCGGTGGTCGGGCTGGCCATCGACGAGGAGGGCCAGGCGCGCACGGCGGACCGCAAGGTCGAGATCGCGGAGCGGATCATCGCCGACCTCACGGAGAACTGGGGGATCGCCGAGGACGACATCATCATCGACTGCCTGACCTTCCCCATCTCCACCGGCCAGGAGGAGGTGCGACGGGACGGGATCGAGACCATCGAGGCCATTCGCAGGCTCACCCGATCGCACCCGAGAATCCACACCACGTTGGGACTGTCCAACATCTCGTTCGGCCTCAATCCCGCCGCGCGCCAGGTGCTCAACTCCGTGTTCCTGCACGAGTGCATCCAGGTCGGCCTGGACACCGCGATCGCGCACAGCTCCAAGATCCTGCCCATGAGCAAGATCGACGATCGCCAGCGGGAGGTCGCGCTCGACCTCGTCTACGACCGCCGCAAGGAGGGGTACGACCCGCTCCAGGTGTTCATGGAGCTCTTCGACGGTGTGTCCACCGCGAGCACCAAGGACGCGAGAGCGGCCGAGCTCGCCGCGATGCCGCTCATGGACCGCTTGTCGGCGCGGATCGTCGACGGCGAGCGCAAGGGCCTCGAAGCCGATCTCGATGCGGCGATGCAGGAGATCCCCCCGCTCGAGATCATCAACACCCACCTGCTCAGTGGCATGAAGACGGTCGGCGAACTGTTCGGTTCGGGCCAGATGCAGCTGCCGTTCGTCCTGCAGTCTGCCGAGACCATGAAGACCGCTGTCGCCCATCTGGAACCCCACATGGAGGCGAGCGACGAGGACGGCAAGGGCCGCATCGTCCTGGCGACGGTCAAGGGCGACGTCCACGACATCGGCAAGAACCTGGTGGACATCATCCTGTCCAACAACGGGTACGACGTGGTCAACATCGGCATCAAGCAGCCGATCGCGGACATCATCTCGGCGGCCCGGGAGCACAAGGCCGACGTGATCGGCATGTCCGGCCTCCTGGTCAAGTCCACCGTGGTGATGAAGGACAACCTCGCGGAGCTCAACTCCGAGGGCATCGCCGGCGACTTCCCGGTCCTGCTGGGTGGTGCCGCCCTGACGCGCGCCTACGTCGAGGTGGACCTCGCCGGGATGTACGAGGGCGACGTGTTCTACGCCCGCGACGCGTTCGAGGGACTGCGCCTGATGGACGAGGTGATGACGGCCAAGCGGACCGGCGTCCCCATGTCCGAGTCCTCGGACGCGTCGGCCAAGGCCGCCGAACGGCGCGAGCGCCGGGCCCGCAGCGAGCGGATCGCCGCCAAACGGGCCGCCGAGGCCGAGCCCGTCGTCGTCCCGGCGAGGTCGGACGTCGCGGCGGACCAGCCGATCGCCACCCCGCCCTTCTGGGGCACGCGGATCGCCAAGGGCATCCCCGTCGCCGACTACGTCGGTCACCTCGACGAGCGTGCGCTGTTCTTCGGGCAGTGGGGACTTCGCGGGACGCGCAGCGGGGACGGCCCCGATTACGACGAGCTGGTCGCCACCGAGGGTCGGCCGCGCATGCGTTCATGGATCGACCGACTCACCACCGAGAGGATCCTGGCCCACTCCGCTGTGGTCTACGGGTACTTCCCGGCCTACTCCGACGGCGAGGACATCTGTGTGCTGGCCGAGCCTCGTCCGGACGCGGAGGTGCTGCACCGGATCTCCTTCCCCCGCCAACAGCGGGGACGGTTCCTGAGCATCCCGGATTTCCTGGCCTCCAAGGAGCGTTGCGAGGCCGAGGGAACCGTCGACGTCCTGCCCTTCCAGCTCGTCACCATGGGGACCCCGATCGCGGACTTCGCCAACGAGCTGTTCGCGGCGGACAACTACCGCGACTACCTCGAGGTCCACGGCCTGTCGGTCCAGCTCACCGAGGCGCTGGCCGAGTTCTGGCACCGGCGGGTGCGCGACGAACTGCGCCTGCCCGAGGGCGCTGTCTCGGACGAGGACCCCGACACCATTCACGACTACTTCGACCTCAAGTACCGGGGAGCCCGCTACAGCTTCGGTTACGGCGCGTGCCCGGACCTGGAGTCCCGCAAGGTCGTGGTGGACCTGCTGGAGCCGGAGCGAATCGGGGTCGAGCTGTCGGAGGAACTGCAGCTTCACCCCGAGCAGTCGACGGATGCGTTCGTGCTCTACCACCCGGAGGCCAAGTACTTCAACGTCTGACCAGGGCACCGCACTGCTAACACCTTGTGATGCCCGGTCGATGAACAGAGAGAGACCAACTCGGCGACAGTCCACCGAGAGCGCCGGCGAGGAGCCAGATATGACCACCTTCCGTCGATCAGCCGCCCTGACCTGTGTGGCGAGCCTTCTCGCCGGAGGGGCAGCCGTGGCACTCGCGCCTGCGGCCTCGGCCCAGGTGTGGCACCCCTCGCCGGCCTGGGACGTCCGTATGCCGTACCCGCTGGGCGGCGAGCACACCATTCGCTTCGGCGCCTTCACCACCTGCAAGCTGGGCGGAGACGAGCGCTTCCACCAGGCACTGAGCGCGAACGCCAGGGACCTCGACCAGCCCGTCGGCTCGTTCGACTTCTCGGCAACCCTCTTCCCGTTCAACTCCGCCACCGTGGAGTGGCACAACATCGATACCGACGCGAGGGGCGTGCGCACGGTCCAGTCGACCGGACCCGAAGTGGGCGTCGGCGGGGTGTTCACCGGACACGGACGGCTGGCGGTCACCATCACCACCAGTAGGTCCGCCCTACCCACCTTCGCCCCCGGGTCGGTCGCACCGTTCGCCTCCGCAACCCATACCGAACGATTCCTCGTTCCTGCGGGGAACTGCCACTGAACGGCGGTTGACGGAGGAACCAACGGGGCCGGTCACGGTACCCCCGGTGGCCCGTTGTCCGGTAGACAGTAGCCCGTGACCAGCATTTCGTACTCCCGTCTCCCCGCCGCCGTGTGTCTCGACATGGACGGCACGCTCGTCGACACCGAGCGATTGTGGGACATCGCCGTCTACGAGCTCGCCGAGTACCTGGGCCGTCCGCTCGACGAGGCGACCCGCGAGCGGACCCTGGGCAACTCGCTCCCCGGGTTCTTCGCGATCCTGGGCGAGTACACCGGGCGCACCATCGAGGGCGCCGAGTTCGATCGACTGGCCCTCCGGCTCAACTCACGGGTCACCGAGCTGATGCGGTCCGATATGCGGTGGCGGCCGGGGGCCGAGGAGCTGCTGGAGGACCTCGCCTCGACTAACGCCCCGGTCGCCCTGGTGACCAACACGACCGCAGACGTCGCGGCGGTGCCGCTGGAGTTCATCGACCGTTCGCGGTTCGATGTGGTGGTGACGGGGTGCATGGTGGCCGACCCCAAGCCGGAACCCGACCCCTACCTGCTGGCGTGCTCGCGGCTCGGGGTCGAGGCCACCACCGCCGTCGCGGTCGAGGACTCGGTCACCGGCGCCACCTCGGCGGTCGCCGCGGGATGCCGGGTCCTGTACGTCCCGTCGACCGACGGACAACCGGACGTGGTCGGGGCACACACCCACCCGAGCCTCACGGGCGTGAACGCGTCCGGTCTCGTCGCCCTCACCTCGGGCACGCCCGTGGCTGCGGCTGTGGGACAATCGGGCGCGTGAAGACCTTCGACTCCCTGTTCGCCGAGCTGTCCGAGCGCATCGCCGCGCGACCCGAGGGCTCCGGCACCGTCGCCGCCTTCGACAAGGGCGTGCACCATCTGGGCAAGAAGGTCAACGAAGAGGCGGGCGAGGTGTGGATCGCCGCCGAGTACCAGTCGGATGAGGAACTGGCCGAGGAGATCTCGCAGCTCCTCTACTGGACCCAGGTCATGATGCTCAAGCGCGGACTCGGTCTCGAGGACGTCTACCGGCATCTCTGACCGCCACCCCGAGCACCCCTCCCGCACCGAATCCTGGAGCCGCCATCATGCTGCGTGTCGCAGTGCCCAACAAGGGCGCCCTGTCCGAGTCCGCCTCCGAGATGCTGTCCGAGGCGGGGTACCGCCGGCGTACTGAGGGCAGTAAGGACCTCACGCTGATCGACCGTGAGAACGACGTCGAGTTCTTCTTCCTGCGACCCAAGGACATCGCCGTCTACGTGGGCTCGGGGCGACTCGAGCTGGGGATCACCGGCAGGGATCTGAGTATGGACTCGATGGCGGAGGTGGACGAGCTCCTCGACCTCGGCTTCGGACACTCCACCTTCCGCTACGCCGGCCCCTCCGGTGCCGGGTGGACCACGGACCGTCTGGCGGGGGCCCGAATCGCGACGTCGTACCCCAACATCGTCCGCCGCGACCTTGAGCAGCGGGGGATCGAGGCGGAGGTCATCCGGCTGGACGGCGCGGTGGAGATCTCCATCCAGCTCGGGGTGGCGGACTGCATCGCCGACGTGGTGGGTTCGGGTCGGACACTCAAGGTGCACGGTTTGGAGGCCTTCGGGGACGTCCTGTGCGACTCGATGGGCGTCCTGGTCGCGCGCGCCGGCGCCGAGACGACCCCTGCGATGGCACAGATGAGGGCCCGCCTGCAGGGCGTCGTGTTTGCCCAGCAGTACATGATGTTGGACTACGACTGCCCCAAGGAGCTCCTGGAGTCGGTCTCGGCCATCACCCCTGGCATCGAGTCACCCACCGTCTCCCCGATGGCCGACCCGGCTTGGGTGGCGGTGCGGTCGATGGTGCCGCGCAAGAAGGTCAACTCGATCATGGACGAGCTGGTCGCGGCCGGCGCCAAGGCGGTCATCGCCACGGACATCCGGTCCTGCCGCATGGGGTGACGCACTGCGGTCCCGGTGGTGCGGCGGTGCGCGGCACGCCTCGGCGCCCGATCGACTCAGACCCGTTCGACGAGCAGAGCCTGCAGCGTGTGGCCGATGGCTCCCACCTCGTCGTACAGGGTCCCGGACGTGGCCCCGACGCCGTCGGGGCCGATCGAGGCGGACGCGGTGACCCCGATCCACTCGCCGACGGGCCGCCGGTGCAGGTGGGTGACCAGATCGGTGTTGAGGAACCGCCATTCGTCGGGTTCGAGAACGGCCCCGACGCCGTTCGCGATGTCGGCCACCGACATGACCCGTTCCGCCGGAGTCATCTCCTCCCCGGAGACCAGGGGGAGGGTGGGACGGGCCCAGACGACCCCGTCGCCCGCACCGCGGATCTCCAGCGAGTCGATGTAGCCACTGGTCCACCGGTCGAAGAAGCCGCTGTCGCGATCCACCTCCGGGAGCTCGCGCGGACGGTCGGCCGACTGCTCGACCTCGGCGGTGTCGCCGACGGCCATCCGCCAGGCACTCGCCCGGGCGACGATCCGGCCCCCCGCTTCCAGTTCCGACTCCAGCAGCTGGATCCGGCGACCGGGCCGGACGACGCGGGCCCGGGTGCGGACCTCGCCCAGCGGCACCGGGCCCAGCAGGTCCACCGTGACGCGGGCGATCCTCGTCGTCTCCGTCCGCTCGAGGCGATCCATGGCGCGGGTGAGGACGGCCGAGGGCGGAGACCCGTGCTGCAGATCCGGGCCCCAGGCGCTCACCGTGTGCGGGGTCGCCCGGAACACTTCCCAGCCGTCATCCGTGCCCAGCGGCTCGAAGTAGGCCTGCGTCATCATGTGCTCCTCGGTCCGGCGTGTCCCGCATCGGGCGTCCCCGGATCGAGAGGTATCACGCGACGCCCCGGCCATCCCGGGTACTCCGGCGGGGTACCCCCGAACGCCGGGCACAACGCCTGGTGGTTGCACCAGTCGCACAGCCGGGAGGTGCGCGGGGGGAAGATCCCGGTCTCACCCGCCCGCTCTATCTCCGCCCACAGTGAGTCGAGCTCGGTCTCGGTCTCCACGAGCGTGGCGAGATCGGGGGAGAGGGTCAGCCAGCTGCCGTTCCTGAGATAGATCAGCTTGAGTTGTGCCGGCATCACCCCGTGGATCTGCTGGTACATCAGGGCGTAGAACCGCATCTGGAACATCGCCTGAGTCTGGTAACGCGGATGTGGTGGCTTACCCGTCTTGTAGTCGACCACCCTGACCTCACCGGTCGGCGCCACGTCGACCCGGTCCAGGTACCCGTGGAGCGGGGTACCGGACGCGGTCGAGGTGACGAGGTACTGCTCACACGCGGCGGGGGAGAAGCGCCGGGGATCCTCGACACCGTAGAGCGCGGACACCAACGCGGCGACCTCCGTCTGGAACTCCGCCCGGGCGGAGAGCGGCACCACCTCGGCGCCGCCGCCGACCGCGTAGAAGTGCTCCACCGCGGCGGGGACCAGCTCCGCGGCGCGCTCCGGGGCGCGCTCCGACTGCTCCAGTGCGTACAGGTCCTCGAGCACCGAGTGGACGACGGTACCCAGGACCTGGGCGCGGGTCTTCGGTTCCGGGATCCTGTCGATCGCCTTGAGCCGGTAGAGCAGCGGGCACTGCCGGAAGTCCGCCGCCCGCGACGCCGACAACGCCAGGGGCCTGCGCTCCGGCGGGGGCACGCCCTCCGGATCGGCCGGGGAGGCCGGGGTACCACTGCCGCCGATTTCCAGGGGATCCGTCACACCTGGCAGGGTAGACAACCGGTCGGACAACCGGCCGCCGTCCCCTGGAGGTCCACTGTGCAGCGATCCGGCCCGTTCGTCATCGGCGACCGCGTCCAGCTCACCGACACCAAGGGACGCAAGTACACCGTCGTCCTGGTCGAGGGAGCCGAGTTCTTCACCCACCACGGCGCCGTCCGCCACGACGACCTGATCGGTACCCCGGAGGGGTCGATCGTCAGGTCGTCCGGGGATGCCGACTACCTGGCGCTACGTCCGCTGCTCACCGACTACGTCCTGTCGATGCCGCGCGGCGCCCAGGTCATCTACCCCAAGGACGCCGCACAGATCGTCCACGAGGGCGACGTGTTCCCCGGCGCGCGGGTGCTCGAGGCGGGCGCGGGTTCCGGCGCCCTGACCTGTTCGCTGCTGCGTGCGGTGGGCCCCGGGGGCCGGGTGTTGTCGTACGAGATCCGCGAGGACCACGCCGAGCACGCCGAGCGCAACGTCCGGACCTTCTACGGCGAACACCCCGAGAACTGGGACCTGCGGGTCGCCGACCTGGCGGAGACGTCGGTCGAGGCCCTGGGCGGACAGGTCGACCGGGTGGTGCTGGACATGCTCGCGCCCTGGGAGTGCCTGCCCACGGTGAGCGACGTGCTGGTGCCCGGGGGGGTCCTGGTGGTGTACGTGGCCACCACCACCCAGATGTCGGACGTCGTGGAGGCGCTCCGGCGCCAGGAGTGCTGGACCGAACCCCGGGCGTGGGAGTCGATCAACCGCGGGTGGCACGTGGTGGGCCTGGCCGTCCGCCCCGAGCACCGCATCCAGGGCCACACCGCGTTCCTGGTCACCGCCCGTCGACTCGCGGAGGGCGTGACCACGCTCAAGCCCAGGCGCCGGGCCGGCAAGCACTGAGTTCGGCCCGAGGAGTCGCACTCACCCGCCCCTCACGCGGCCACTCACCCCGGCGATAGGGTGGAGGCGACGACGACGAGGGTGTCGTCCGAGAGTCGGAGGGCAGGTGATCGAGGTGACCGAGGGACGTTCCCCGGACGAGCGGGGCGGCGACAGCGTGACGCTGGACCGGGTCGAGCTCGCGCGGCTGCGCAGGGCGGTCGACGAGGGGGCCCGCACGGACCGCGAGAAGTCGGTCAAGATCGACGCCCTCGGCGCCCGCAACGTCAGGCTCGCCGAGCTCCTCAAGGACTCCCGTGATCAGCTGGAGGCCCTCAAGGGCGAGGTCGAGCGCCTCGGCACACCGCCCAGCACCTACGGGATCGTGCTGCAGGAACCGACGGACGCCGAGACCGCCGAGGTCATGGCCGCCGGTCGGCGGATGCGGCTCACTCTCGCGCCCGGGGTCGACGCCTCCGTCCTCTCGGCGGGGGCCACCGTCCGGCTCAACGAGGCCATGACCGTCATCGAGGCCTGCACCGGACTCCCGGTCACGGGCGTGACCGCCGTCTTCCGGGACGTCCTGGCCGACGGCGTGCGGGCCCGCGTGGTGATGGGCAACGACGAGGAGCACGTCGTGCATCTGGCGACCGGCCTGCGCGGCGGGCGGACCGCCGATCACCCGGCTCCGGTGCGCCCGGGCGACGCGGTCCTGGTGGACCCCAAGGCCGGCGTGGCGTTCGAGGTCGTGCCCAAGGCCGAGGTCGACGAGCTCCTGCTCGAGGAGATCCCGATGGTCGAGTACTCCGACATCGGCGGTCTCGGCCCCCAGATCGAGCAGATCCGTGACGCCATCGAACTGCCCTTCATCCATCACGACCTGTACCGCGAGTTCCATCTCTCCCCGCCCAAGGGCGTCCTCCTCTACGGCCCTCCCGGGTGCGGAAAGACCCTGATCGCCAAGGCGGTCGCGCACTCGCTGGCGCTGGCCTCCGCGAAGTCGCGCGGACAGGACGTCACCGACGGCCGGTACCCCAACTCGTACTTCCTCTCCATCAAGGGCCCGGAACTGCTCAACAAGTACGTGGGAGAGACCGAGCGACACATCCGGTCGATCTTCGAGCGGGCGCGGGAGAAGGCGACCGAGGGCAACCCGGTGATCGTCTTCTTCGACGAGATGGACTCGATCTTCCGCACCCGCGGGTCGGGCATCTCCTCGGACATGGAGACCACGATCGTCCCGCAGCTCCTCGCCGAGATCGACGGCGTGGAGGACCTGCGCAACGTCATCGTCATCGGTGCCTCCAACCGGGAGGACATGATCGACCCGGCGATCCTGCGACCGGGGCGTCTCGATCTCAAGATCCGCATCGACCGGCCGGACGCCGACGCCGCGGCCGACATCCTGGCCAAGTACATCACCCCCGACCTTCGTTTCGACCCGGACGAGGTCGGTTCGACCGATGGCGCCGAGCACGTCCGGGGTCTCATCTCGCGCATCGTCGACCGGCTCTACACCAGGGACGAGTCCACGACCTACGTCCATCTGGTCTACGCATCGGGCCGCCGGTCGTCCCTGTACCTCGCGGACCTGACCTCCGGGGCGATGCTGCGCAACATCGTGGACCGGGCCAAGAAGCTCGCGATCAAGGACATCGTGCACGGCACCGGGCAGGGTCTGACGACCGACGACTTCCTCGACGCCGTCGACGCGGAGTTCGCGGAGAACACCGACCTGCCCAACACCTCCAACCCGCAGGAGTGGGCGCGTCTGACGGGCGTCCGCGGTGAACGCGTGGTCGAGGTCACCGTCCCGAGCCGGGAGGACGACCGGTGACCCCGCCCGTCCGGACAACGTCCGGCGAGAGCATGCGTGGCCGGGTGATCGGGACCGAGATCGAGTTCGGGATAGTCGCGGTGGGCCAGCCGCTGCTCAGTTCGGTGGTCACCTCGACCCAGGTGGTCAAGGCCTACACCGACCCGAGTGAGGGTTCCGGGGCGACCGACGGGACCCGCTGGGACTACGGGTCCGAATCACCCCTCCGCGACGCCCGGGGGTTCGATCTCGGCTCCGCCCGCGCCTACGACCCCAGCGAGTTCGGGGTGACCAACCGGGTACTGACCAACGGCGCACGCTTCTACGTCGACCACGCGCACCCCGAGTACTCGTCGCCCGAGGTGGACTCGCCGATCGACGCCGTGATCTGGGACAAGGCGGGGGAACGGATCATGCACCGGGCCGGCCGCGAGTCGTCCGCCGTCGAGGGCAACGCCGAGCTCAAGCTCTACAAGAACAACGTCGACGGCAAGGGCGCGTCCTACGGCGCCCACGAGAACTACCTCGTGCGTCGCGACGTCGACTTCGACGCCCTGACGATGAGCCTGGCGCCGCATCTGCTCTCCCGCCAGGTGTACTGCGGGGCCGGTCGCGTCGGCCTCGGCCAGTCCGGCGAGGAGGCGGGTTTCCAGCTCTCCCAGCGTGCCGACTACATCGAGGTCCTCACCGGACTCGAGACCACACTGCGCCGCGGGATCATCAACACCCGCGACGAGCCGCACGCCCCGGATGAGACATGGCGGCGTCTCCACGTCATCATCGGCGACGCGACGATGTCCGAGCTGGCCACCTACCTCAAGATCGGCACCACCTGCCTCGTGCTCGACGCGATCGAGGCCGGAGTCGACTTCTCCGACCTGGTCCCGGTCGACCCGGTCGAGGCGGTGCACATCATCAGCCACGACCCGACCCTCACCGCCACCGTCGCCCTGCCCGACGGACGGGAGTTCACGGGGATCGCCCTCCAGCGGGAGATCCTCGGCCGCGTCTCCGCGCTCGTCGGGGACGGCACCGGGCGTCCCGGATGGGCCGTCGAGGTCCTGGCCGAGTGGCGGGAGATCCTCGACGCGCTCGAACAGAACCCGATGTCGTGCGCCGACCGGCTCGACTGGCCGGCCAAACTCCGGCTCCTGGAGGGGTTCCGGACACGGGACTCGCTGGAATGGGACCACGCGCGACTCGCCCTCATCGACGTCCAGTACCACGACATCGACCCCGACCGCGGACTCTACAACCGTCTCGTGAGCAAGGGGGCCATGCGCAGACTGGTCACCGAGGCACAGGTGGAGGCCGCGATCACGACCCCTCCCGAGTCCACGCGGGCCTGGGCCAGGGGTCGCTTCCTGGCCGAACTCGGCGACCGCATCCACGCCGCGGGATGGGATCACGTCGTCGTCGTCGATTCCCGCGGCGACCACCGTCACGTCGACCTGGCCGACCCGTACACGGGGACCCGGGCCCACTGCGACGCCCACCCGGACTTCCTCAGCCCCGACGGCCCGCCTGTCCACTGAGCACCCCGTCCACCCCGCCCACACCGACACAGGAGCAGCCCACACCATGTCCCAGATCCAGAAGAGCGCCGGCGGCGCAGGCGAGTCGGACGACGAGGCCGGGCAGGTCGCCAAGACCGCCCAGACCTCGTCCGCCGATTCCCTCCTCGACGAGATCGACGACATCCTCGAGACCAACGCCGAGGAGTTCGTGAAGTCCTACGTCCAGAAGGGCGGGCAGTAGACAGCCATGATCCGTCGCATCGTCGGGATCGAGACGGAGTTCGGGATCACCAGCGTCGGTGGCGAGGGCTCGCGATCGCTCGGGCCCGACGAGATCGCCCGGTACTTCTTCCGGCCCGTCGTCGAGCGGTGGCGCAGCTCGAACGTGTTCCTCGAGAACGGGTCCCGCCTCTACCTGGACGTCGGCTCCCATCCCGAGTACGCGACCGCGGAGTGCGACGGCCTGGAACAGATCGTGGCCCACGACAGGGCGGGGGAGCGGATCATCGACGATCTCGCCGTCCGTGCCGAGCAGTCGCTCGCGACCGAGGGGATCGATGCCAAGGTCTACCTGTTCAAGAACAACACCGATACGGTCGGGAACTCCTACGGGTCCCACGAGAACTACCTTCTGGACCGCTCGACCCAGGTCAGGAGCATGGCCACCACCCTGCTGCCGTTCCTGGTGAGCCGCCAACTGATCTGCGGCGCGGGCAAGATCCTGCCCGGGACCCCGGCCGGGGTGGGCGTCGCGGAGGACGAGGGTCCGACATTCTGCTTCTCCCAGCGCGCCGAACACATGTGGGACGGCGTCTCGTCGGCCACCACGCGTTCGCGGCCGCTCATCAACACCCGTGACGAGCCGCACGCGGACTCGACCCGGTTCAGGCGGATGCACGTGATCGTGGGCGACTCCAACATGATCGAGACCACGACACTGCTCAAGATCGCCAGCACCCGGCTCGTGCTGGAGATGCTCGAGGCCGGCGTCGAACTGCGTCCGATGGCGATCGCCCACCCGGTCCGCGCGATCAGGGAGATCAGCCGCGACCTCACCGGAACCCGGCCGGTCGGGCTCACCGACGGCACCACGATGACCGCCCTGGAGATCCAGCGGGAGTTCCTGGCCGCCGTCCACCGCCACCTCGCTCGCGGCGGGTGGGAGCGCGACGACCGCCCGGTCGTGGAGCGATGCGTGGCCCTGTGGGAACGGGTCCTCGACGCGGTCGAGTCCGGTGACCACGACGCGATCGCCGCGGACATCGACTGGGCCGCGAAGCTCCGGCTGATCCGACAGGTACAGGACCGGACCGGGGCCGACCTCGATCACCCCAGGCTCGCCCAGATCGACCTGACCTACCACGACATCCGACCGGGACGTGGGTTGCACTCGGTGCTCGAGCGCCGCGGCCTGGTCTCACGGGTCGTGGACGACCCCGAGATCGACAGGGCCCGGCACTCCGCGCCGGAGACCACCCGCGCGGCACTGCGAGGTCGATTCATCTCCGCGGCCGCCGGGGCCGGACGCGACTACACGGTGGACTGGGTGCATCTGAAGGTCGCCGACGGCACCCTGCCCACGGTCGCTCTCACCGACCCGTTCGCAGCGGAGGACCCGCGTGTCGACGACCTCATCGCCGCGCTCGGGCGATAGCGTCCTGCCCGTGTCCACCTCCAAGTCGCAACGACTGGTCAACCTCGTCATCTGCCTGCGGTCGACCAGCGCCTACCTGTCCGCGGGCGAGATCCGCAGGATGGTCCAGGGATACGACGACTGCGAGAACGAGGCCGCCTACCTGAGGATGTTCGAACGGGACAAGCGGGAACTCCGCGACGTCGGCGTCCCCCTCGAACAGGGAGCCTCACTCGCACCGGGGTCCCCGGCCGGGTACCGGATCCCCGCCCGGGGTTACGAGCTCCCGGAGATCACCCTCACCCCCGAACAGGCCGGCGTGTTGGCCGTGGCCTCGGAGGTCTGGCGCGAGGGGGAGCGGGCCGCACGGGCGGACGGCGCGCTGGCCAAGCTCACCGCCGCGGGTATCGACCCCGTCCACGACGCCGGCGCGACCGTGTCGGTGGAGGACCCGGCCGAACTCGCCGCCGCC
>NZ_JAALEB010000360.1:0-6314 GCF_014145165.1 Dietzia sp. Cai40
CGGTCCCCGCAGTCGGCACCGTAGTAGCCGATGGCGGAGGAGGACACCATGGCCGTGGCGCCGTCCCGCGCGGCGACCAGCTCGGCGAGCCTACGGGTGGGCCCGATCCGGCTGTCGCGGACCGTCGCCAGGTGGTGGTCGGTGAAGCGGCCCGCGATGGAGGCGCCCGCCAGGTGCACCAGCACGTCCACGCCGTCCAGGAGCGTCGGATCGGGGTCCGCGGTGTCCCACCTGCGTTCGTCGACCCCGCCCGCCGCGCCACGGACCAGTCGGATGACCCGGTGGCCGGCGACCCCCAGCAGGGCACACAGCGCGGTCCCCACCAGCCCGGAGGCCCCGGTGACCGCGACGGTCAGGGCTCGTCCGCCGTCCGGGCCGGCGAGCCGCCGGATCCGGTCGAGGTCGTGCGCCATCTGGCGGTAGCGGTAGGCGAACACCGGGGAGAGGAGGGGTCCCGGCACGCGGGCGCGCACCCGGTCGCCCAGCACGGCGGTCCCGTCCGGACCCGCGGTGACGGTGTGCTCGTGGACCCACCCCGTGAGACCCGCGTAGGGCTGGGAGACGCAGCGGTCCACGAACCGCTCACCCTCGACGTACCCGGCGGGGTCGTGCTGCGCGACCCATCGCGGGCCGAACCGCGTCCCCAACGGACCGGGGAGCGCGGACCTCGGCTCGAGCACGGCCACACCGTCCCGCAGCGAGTCGGCCTGGCTCACGGGCCGCAGCGGCATGAACGGCGGGGAGATCCGGACGAAGGCACCCGGCGAGGCGAGATAATCCCACGCCTCGTCCGCGCCGGCCCGGATCGTACAACTGAGGTCGATGCTCATCGGTCCGTCTCTCAGGGGAGCAGGCACAGCGGGGTGACGTCGCCCCGCCCACCGGCCATGGGAACGGTCAGGAACGCGCAGGGCCACCAGCCGCGCGACTCGACGACGTCACGGACGGTGGACCACTGGTCCGCCCCCAGGGCGGGGTCCCGGCTCAACACGAAGCCGGAGGACCGGCTCGGGTCGCCGACGACCGCCACCGAGTAGTCGTCGGCGAGGTAGGTGATGCGGTAGTTGACCGGACCGTTCTCGTCCTGGAACGGCACCTGGGGGAAGTTCACGCGCAGGGAGGCGTTGGTGTCGGTGTCGCGGATCGTCGCCTCCCCCTCGATCACCGAGTCGGAGCTGATCGCCGAGCCGCAGGAGTTACGTACCGAGATCGTGTCGGGCGAGATCCGCGCGTACTCGGCGGTCGTGTCGTTGGTGCACTGCAGGGTATACGGCTGCGGGATCGCCGCGACCTGGTACCAGGTGCCCACGAAACGGTCGGGATCCACATATCCGACCTGCTGCAGCTCGGGGCCGCCGATCGACCCCACCGCGATGCCGTCGGGCAGCACCAGCTGCGAGGAGCCCCCGCCGAGGCGGCCCCCGTCGGTGAGGTCCTGGGCCCCGGCTGCGGGGGCGGCCCCGAGCCCCGCCGCCAGTAGCGGAACCACGGCGAGGGCGGTGACGAGTGAACGGACCCGGGAACGGCGCGAGGTGGTCATGGGTGGAACTCCTTCGTGTCGGCGGTGCGGGCTGGAGCGGAGTCGGCCGGAGCCGTGGCTGCGGATGCGGATGCGTCTGAACCGCCGGTGGTGGGCTCGCCCGCGGGCGTGACGCCGCGTCGGGGATCGCCAGGCCACCAGACCCGCTCCCCGACCAGGGTGAACAGAGCCGGCACCACGAGGGTCCTCACGACGAAGGTGTCCAGCAGGACGCCGAGGGCCACGATCACGCCGACCTGGGTGAGCACGATCAACGGCAGGACGCCCAGCACCACGAACACCGAGGCCAGCACGATTCCCGCGGAGGTGATCACGCCGCCGGTGAGGGCGACCGCCCGGACCATGGCCTCGCGGGTCGAGTGCGTGGCCGCCTCCTCCCGGGCGCGGATGATCAGGAACACCGAGTAGTCCACGCCCAGGGCGACGAGGAACAGGAAGCTGTACAGCGGGACCGACACGTCCAGGCCGGGGAAGCCCAGGATCTGGGTGGTGACGAAGGTCCCCAGCCCGAGCGCCGCGAGCGACGACAACACCGTCGCGCCCAGCAGCAGCAGCGGCGCGATCAACGCCCGTAGCGCCAGGACCAGGACGACGAACACCACAAGGAGGATGAGCGGTGCGATCAGCGCGAGGTCGCGGAGGTTCCCGTCGGAGGTGTCGACGCCCTCGGCCACCGATCCGCCGACGATCGCCTCGGATCCGGGGACCTGGTCGACCGCGGAGCGCAACGCCACCACGCTGTCCTCCGACCGGTCGGTCGCGGGGGCGGCGTCGAGGGTCACCGTGATGCGGCTCCACCCGGTCCCCGACTCACCGGCCGGCATGGCGGACACCACGCCCTCCACGCCCTCGGCCACCTCCGTGACCTGCGCCTCCGTGCCGGTGCGGGTGAGCACGGTGACCGGGTCCGTGACGCCGGCCGGGAAGTGCTCGGCGGCGGTCTCCAGACCGGCCGCGGCCTCGGACGGCGTTCGGAACTGCTCCGTCTGGCTCAGGCCGATCCGGGTGCCCAGCAACCCGAACGCGAGGATCACGAGGATCAGTACGCACGAGATCAGGACACGGACCGGACGCCTGACCACCCCGGAGGCGATGCGGCCCCAGACGCCGGACGGGACCTCCTCGCGGAAGTCCTCGGGAGTCGTGGGGGCGGTCACCCGGGCGCGCGCGCCGGTGCGCGTGCCCGTGCGCTCGGAGTCGCGGTGCGGCCGGGGGACGAAAGGCCAGAACAACCCACGACCGCACACGGCCAGCGCCGCCGGCAGCGCCACGAGGGCGTACGCCAGGGCGACGAGAAGGCCGACGGCCGCGGAGAGCCCGAGCGAACGGTAGTTGGGCAGGGTCGCGAGCAACAGCATCAGCAGTGCCAGCACCACGGTGACGTTGCTGGCGATGATGGCGGGGACCGCTCCCCGGTAGGCATCACGCAACGCCTGTCGCCGGTTCTCGGTCCGCCGCAGCTCTTCGCGGTACCTGGAGACCAACAGCAACGCGTAGTTGGTACCCGCGCCGAACACCAGGACCGAGACGATGCCGGACGTGGAGCCGTCGACGGTCACGCCGACGGCCTCGCCGACCGTCGCCACCAGCAGGGAGGCCACCCGGTCGGCGACGGCGATCACGACGAGCGGGACGAGCCACAGCACCGGCGAGCGATAGGTGATGATGAGGAGCACCGCGACGACCGTCGCCGTGGCGGCCAGCAGCCGGAAGTCCGCGCCCTCGAAGGCGGCAGCGGTGTCCGCGGCGAAGGCGGGCCCGCCGGTGAGCTGCGCCTCCAGACCGGGGTCGAGGCCGTCGGCGACGGCGTCGCGCATCTCGCGGACGAGCTCGCTGCCCTGCTCGTTGGAGATCGACTCGGCCTCGACCGGCACCAGCAACAGCGCGGCGGCGCCGTCCTCGGAGGGGATCGGTCCCTGGGGCGCGGCGCCGACGACCTCAGCCATCCGCTCACCCGCCCCCACGGCCGCGGCGATCCCCTGCGGGCCCAGCTCGCCACCGTCCTGCCTGGTGACCACCAGTACCGCCGGCACCGACCCCGCGTCGGGGAATTCCTGCTGGATCTGGGAGACGAGGGCGGCTTCGGAGGTGTCCGGCAACGTCTGGGGTGCCTCGGACGCGCCCTCGGAGGACGCGAGCGCGAAGACGGCGCCGGACACGAGCAGGACCGCCGCGAGGATCAGCCAGGCGGTGAGCTTCCCCGTGAGCACGCCGACCCAGCCTCCGGTGGACGCGTCACTGTCCGTCGCGGTGCTCCCGGTTGTCATCGTCTCCCTCGCCCTCACGCGTTGTACTCGGAGAGGAACGCCTCGAGGATGGCGTTGACCTCGTCGGGCCGTTCCATGGTCGGCGAGTGACCCGCACCGGGGATCTCGTGGAAGCTCGTGGTGGCGATGAGCTCGGCGATCCGGCGCGACTTGTCCGGCGGTGTGGCCGCGTCCTCCGCACCCACCACGACCAGCGTCGGAGCGATGATCCGGATGGCCTCGTCCTCGCACGGATCCCGGTCCGCGACCGACTCGATGGCCTTGACCAGACCGGCGCGGTCGGTGCGCTCGAGCATCGCCATCCACTCCTCGACCCAGGGTGCCGAGAGGTTGCGGTCGGCGAGCATGATCGGCGCCACACGGGACCGCAGCGGCTTCATCCCGGCGACGCGGTACACCTTGGACAGGGTCTTGTACTTGCTGCGGTTGGCCGGCTCCTCCGCGGTGGCGGCGGAGTCGAGCAGGGTGAGGGAGTGCACGATCTCGGGGTTGCGGGCCGCGAGCCGTATCCCGACGAAGCCGCCCATGGACAGGCCGACGAAGTTCACCACGGGGATCTGCAGGTGCCGCAGGAGTTCGCTGACGTCCACCGTCAGCGTGTCCATGTCGTACCCACCGAGCGCGCGGGGCGAGTCGCCCTGCCCACGGAAGTCGATGGTCACGCACCGGTACCTGTCCCGCAGGTGGGCGATCTGGTGCTGGAACATCCACCCGGAGAAGAGCAGACCGTGGGCGAAGAACACCACGGGAGCGTCCTCACGACCGGCGGGCACGCCGGTGTCGGTGTAGGCGATGGTCGTGTGACCGCGCTGGAATGTGGGCATCGGGGCTCTCCTGACAGTCGGACGGCCGCCGTGTCCGGCCGCCACAGTCGTACGATACGGCGGCCGGCGCCACCCTTCGGTCACCTCGAGGGGATCGGAAGCCGGGTCACCGCAGCGTGATCAGACCCCGCGGGTCCTCCGGCCCGGCGGCCCGCTCCAGGTGCTGGTGCTCGTTGACCGCGATGCAGGTCATCCCGCCGCGACCCACCACGACGCGGGCCACTCCCGTGTTGACGGTCACGCGTTGCAGGCGGGTCCACAACCCCACCACGCCCTCCGGGTCGGCCAACAGGCCCGCGACCGCCAACGAGATGGTTCCGGCCGAACTCACCACCACCGTCGTGCGCCCGGACCCGGACCGCGCCGCCGCGTCCGCGATCGCCGCGTCCGCGGCCGCCCGGTAGGTCTCGAACGCCTCGAGCCCGGCCCAGTGCCCGAGCGCCGCGTCGAGCTGACGTTGGAACGCCTGCTTGGCCTCGCCCGAGGAGCCCGCCGAATCGAGGGTGGCGTGCCCGGCACTCACCCCGGCCGCCCGGGCCGCGGTGAGCACCTCGTCGGCGTCGTACTCGGCCCAGCGGTCGTCGCACTCGACCGGGCAGTCCCACCCGGGACCCTCTCCCAGGTCCTCTCCCAGGCCCTCTCGCAGACCCTCGACCAGGCCCTCGACCAGGCCCTCGACCAGGCCTTGCGCGGTCTCGCGCTGTCGCCTCAGGCCGCCGTGGATCACCACGTCGGGCCGCAGTCCGCGCGCCGCCATGTCCCGGCCCGTGAGCCGGGCCTGGAGGTGGCCGGTCTCGGAGAGCCGGTCGTAGTCGCCGCTCCCGAACGAGGCCTGCCCGTGGCGGACCAGGTGGATGGCCCCCATCAGCGATCGACCCCCGTCACGTGCGGTTCCCCGTCCCCGGCAGGCCACCGAGGAGCCCGCCGATCTTCTGGCGCGCGTCGTGCACCCCGCCCGCGAGCAGCGGCAGGACGACCCTGGGCACCGCGAGCAGCTCCGGGATCACGTCGCGCGGGCTGATCCGGGTGGGCGTCAGCCGCCCCTCGCCGGTGCGGATGATGCGCAGGCACCGCTGTTCGAGGAACCCCACCGCGGGCCGGAACGCGCGGAACGCCGGATTCGTCGTCTGACCGTGGAAGAAGCGGTGGTTGATCTGCTGGGCGATCACCGCGAGGCGGAACAGTCCGAAGACCTCGTAGAACCGCCAGTCGTCCTCGCTGATCGCCAGGCCCGACCGCTCGGCGTAGCGCTCGACGACCTCCCACCGGGTGAGCATCCCGGGCGCGTGAGTGGGCTGGCGCCGGAACGCCTTGAACACCGGGCCGTCCCCGTCCTCGACCCAGTAGGCCAGGGCGCCACCCAGATCCATGAGCGGGTCACCGACGGTCGCCATCTCCCAGTCCAGGACGCCGATGACGGAGGTGACGTCGCCGGGGTCGAGGACCAGGTTGTCGAAGCGGAAGTCGTTGTGGACCAGGCAGTGGCCCACGTCGTCCGGCTGATTGGCGTCCAGCCACTTCATCACCGGCGCGAAGTCGGGCACGTCGGGGGTCCGCGCGCGGCGGTAGCGGGCCGACCACCCCTCGACCTGCCTGCGCACGTAGCCCTCGCCACGGTCGAGGTCGTCCAGGCCGGCGGCCCGGACGTCGACGGCGTGCAGGTCCACCAGGGCGTCGACCGCC
>NZ_JAALEB010000361.1:0-3261 GCF_014145165.1 Dietzia sp. Cai40
GCGGCCAGTCGCGCGGCCGCGAGCTTGGAGGCCATCCCGCCGGTGCCCAGCGCACCGCCGGCCCCGGCCACCACCCCGTCGAGGTCGGCCGCGCCCGACACCATCGTCACCGCGGTGGCGTCACCCTTGCGGGGGTCGGAGTCGTAGAGCGCGTCCACGTCCGAGAGCAGGATCAACGCATCGGCGCTGATGAGGTGGGCCACCAGCGCGGCCAGGCGGTCGTTGTCCCCGAAGCGGATCTCGTTGGTGGCCACCGTGTCGTTCTCGTTGACCACCGGCACCGCGCCGAGCGTGCGGAGTCGGTCCAGGGTGCGCTGCGCGTTGGCCGCGCTCTCCCGGCGCCCGATGTCCCCCGCCGTCAGCAGGACCTGGCCCACCACGCGGTCGTACCTGGAGAACGAGTCGCCCCACGCCCGGGCCAGTTCGAGCTGCCCCACACTGGCGGCCGCCTGCTTGGCGGACAGGGTGGCGGGTCGGGTGGTCATCCCCAGTGGGGACATCCCCGCGCCGATCGCGCCGGAGGAGACCACGAAGACGTCCGACCCCGCGGCCATGCGCGCCTGGCAGACGTCGGCCAGGGCGTCGAGCTGCGGCCGGCGGATCCCGCCACCGAAGCTCGTGATGGCCGACGAGCCGATCTTGACCACCACCCGGCGGGCCGTGCCGATCCGGCGCCGCAGCTCCGGTTCGCCGGTCACTCCAGGATCTCCTCGTCGGGGTCGATCAGCCCGCGGCGCACCCGCTTGCGGTACTTGCGCTCGTGGGCGCCCACGCGCTCGTCGGACTCCAACCGGATGTCGGTGCCTCGGCCCGTACGCATGAGGTCCACACCGGCCGGGGTCTGCGGCTCCCAGTCGAAGGAGACGTCGCCGACGGTGACCGTGCAGCCCGCCTGCGCGCCGGCCTTGATGAGCGCGTCCTCGACCCCGAGCCGGGCCAGGCGGTCGGCGAGGAAGCCGACGGCCTCGTCGTTGGCGAAGTCTGTCTGGCGGATCCAGCGCTCGGGCTTGGATCCCGAGACCACGTAGGCACCGGCCTCGTTCGGGTCCTTCCGGACGGTGAACTCGGCCACGTCGACGGTCCTCGGCCGCAACACGATCCGCTCGGGCGCCGCCGGCGGGTTGGCCTTGCGGTGGGCCTTGATGAGCTCGTAGAGCCCGTACCTCAGTTCGTCCAGGCCCTTGTGCGCGACCGCGGAGATGGCATACACCGGCCAGCCCTTGGCCTCGAAGTGGGCGGTGACCATCTCGGCCATATCAGCGGCGTCCGGCACGTCGATCTTGTTGAGCACCACGACCCGCGGCCGATCGGCCAGCTCCCCCAGACCGGCGTCGGCGAGTTCCGGCTGGTAGGCGGCGAGCTCCGCCTCGAGCGCGTCGACGTCCGAGATGGGGTCGCGGTCGGACTCGAGGCTCGCGCAGTCCACGACGTGTGCGAGGACGGCCGTGCGCTCGATGTGGCGCAGGAAGTCCAGGCCCAGGCCCCGCCCCTCGCTGGCACCCGGGATGAGCCCGGGCACGTCCGCGATGGTGAACGTGTCGTCGCCCACCGAGACCACCCCGAGGTTGGGGGCCAGGGTGGTGAACGGGTAGTCGGCGATCTTGGGCTTGGCCGCGGAGAGCACCGACACGAGAGAGGACTTGCCGGCAGAGGGGAACCCGACCAGTCCGACGTCGGCCATGGACTTGAGCTCGAGGGTGAGGTCGCGGACCTCGCCGGGCTCACCGAGCAGGGCGAACCCGGGGGCCTTGCGGGCCCTGGAGGCGAGCGCGGCGTTACCGAGCCCACCCTTGCCGCCCTCGGCCGCCACGAAGCGGGTCCCGGCACCGACCAGATCGGCCAGCATCTCACCGTTCTGGTCCAGCACGACGGTCCCGGGCGGCACCGCCAGGACGAGGTCATCACCCTGGGCGCCGTTCCGGTTGGCGCCCATCCCGGGCTCTCCCTTACCGGCGCGCGCGTGGGGCCGGAAGTGGAAGTCGAGCAGCGTGTGGACCTGGGGGTCCACCACCAGCACCACGTCCCCGCCGCTCCCGCCGTTGCCCCCGTCGGGGCCGCCGAGCGGCTTGAACTTCTCCCGGTGCACGGACGTGCACCCGCGGCCACCGTCCCCCGCCGCGAGGTGGAGCACTACGCGGTCGACGAATCTCGACATAAGCGGACTCCTCCTGCTGGTGGTGGGACTAACGGATGTGGCGCAAATGCTCTCGGGGACCGGGCGTGGGGTCATCAGACCCCGCCCGGCCCCCGAGGGCGAATCGCGTCAGTGTCGCCGGGTCAGGCCTCGACGCCGACCGGCACGATGTTGACGGTCTTGCGGCCGCGCTTGGTCCCGAACTCGACCGCACCGGCGGCCAGTGCGAACAGCGTGTCGTCGCCGCCACGGCCGACGCCCACGCCCGGGTGGAACTTGGTGCCACGCTGGCGGATCAGGATCTCGCCGGCGTTGACTTCCTGGCCGCCGAAGCGCTTGACGCCGAGACGCTGCGCGTTGGAGTCACGACCGTTACGGGTGCTGGATGCGCCCTTCTTACTTGCCATGTCCGAACCCCTCCTTCAGGGAAGACGCCCGAGGGCGCTGAGCTGGTGGCCTTGGCGGCCGTGGTGGATTACTTGATACCGGTGATCTTGAGCACCGTCAGCTTCTGACGGTGGCCCTGACGCTTGTGGTACCCGGTCTTGTTCTTGAACTTGTGGATCCGGATCTTCGGGCCCTTGGTCTGCTCGACGATCTCGCCGGAGACGGAGACCTTGGCCAGGGCGTCGGCAGCGGAGGTGACGGTCGAACCGTCGACCACGAGGATCGGGGACAGGGACACGGAGGTACCGGCCTCACCCTCGATCTTCTCGACCTTGACATGGTCACCTTCGGCGACCTTGTACTGCTTGCCGCCGGTCTTGACGATCGCGTACATCGAGGGCTTCCCCTTGCTTCTCGGGTGTGTGGCCGCCACTGGGACGTCCACAACTACTGTGCGGTGTTCTCTCTGACCGGCCGACTCTCGTCGACCGGGATCGCCGGTCCCGCGGCCTTGACGGCCCGGCCCGCGACTTCTCGCGCGACGACATAGCGCCGCCACGAGCGACTTGTCAAGGTTACGGCCCGGCGGCACAGCAGGTCAAACCGACCGCGCCACCGGGCCCGACACCTCTAACGATCGCCGGCGTCAGGGGCGGTCGTGGACCTGGTCGCGCGTCGCCGTGCCGGTCGCTGACGCGGCTCCGCGACGACGACCGGCGGCGCCTCCGCGAGCGGGGCGG
>NZ_JAALEB010000362.1:0-2432 GCF_014145165.1 Dietzia sp. Cai40
GAGCCGGCGGGGCGGGACTCCCCCGCCTCGACCGGCGAGAACTTCTCGGTGCGCTCGGTGCTGGGTGTGACGTCACGACCGACCCCGGTGACGGTCGGCTCGGGCGTCGACGGCCGGGGGCGCACCGGGCCGGAGGGGCTCGACGAGGCGGGCGGGGTCGAACCGGCCTTGCCGGACGACGCGGGGCTGCTCGAGGCGGGAGTGGTCGAGGCGGGAGTGGTCGAGGCGCGACCCGATGGAGAGGTCCCGAACGGGGGTGTCAGGGTCGATTCCGGTGCTCGACGACGTGGTTCGACGCGCTCGGACGGCACCGATGGCAGTGACGACCCGGCGCCGAGCTCCCCTGCTGTGGTGTCACCACCCACGGCGAGACGCTCGTCGGTCAGGGTGACGCCCATCTGCCCGAGCTGCTCCCGCAACGCGGCGATCTCGTGGCGGAGCGCGTGGATGGAGTCGGTGGTCTCCGCACGCACGGAGTCGCGCAGGTCCTTCTCCACCACGAGCTCGTGCTCGCGGCGGGCGGAGATCTCGCGTTCGAGCTGCAGTTCGTACACGGTGTGCAGGTCGCGGACCCTGGCCGCCTCGGCCGCCGCCTGCCGCCGGTAGCGGGCCACGAGGAACGCCCCGATGAACGCCGCCCAGAGTGCCGAGAGAGTGCCGATCCGCATCCACACCGGATTGTCGGAGAAGACCATCACCACGGTCGCGATGAGTGCCAGCACCAGGAGCGCCCCGAGAGCGATCCCCGCCAGGCCGCGGTCGTCGCCGCGGACGGGGCGGACGGATCGGGGCTTGTCGATCGCGCCGTCGGAACTCATGCCCCGCATGATACGCAGAGAACCACTAGTCACACGGGCAACCAGCGCGTGTTCCTCCAGATGCCCGCCGTCTGCTGACCGCTCGATCCGCTCAGGTCGACTGGGCCAGTCCCCCCACGTCATCGTCGGAGGGCGGGGTCTCGCACGACGACTCGAGGAACAGACCTGCCCCCACGAGCAGCGCCCCGGACACCAGCACCGCCACGGACGACGGCAGCTCGGCGCTGGCCGCCGCCAGCTCACCCAACCTCGGTGCGAAGTAGAGGACGAGTCCGACGCCCAGACCTCCGGCCGCGGCCCCCAGCACGGCCGACGCCTGCCCGAGGGCTGCGCACCGCGCGATCGTCAACGGGTGCATCTGACTGCGGTCCTGACCGACCCCGCCGTCGGAGATCGCGGACCGGATCCGGAGCGCAAGCAGCACGTCGATCACCGCCACCACCGGGAGCGTGACCCATCCCCACCCGAGGGGCGGCAGCGACCCGAGCAGCGAACCGGTCAGGAAGTAGGCGGCCACACCGGCGACGAGTGCGACCAGGACGAGGGTGGACACCGCGATGCGAGCCATGTCAGCGGCTCCACCCTTCGGGGGCCAGCCGGTCGTGCGTCCGGCGGACCGCGGCGACCTCGGCGGGGTCCAGGGCGTCGAGGTGGTCGGTGAGAGCGAGGCCGTCGAGCCGGGCCCCGGGCTCGACCTCCGACCACGGGACCAGGACGAACGCGCGCTCGGCGGCGCGCGGGTGGGGCAGGGTCAGGGACTCGTCCCGGGAGTGCACCGGTGTCCCGTCGACCTCCGCCGACACCACGTCCACATCGAGGGACCTCGGCCCCCAACGGACCTCGCGCGTGCGGCCGGCGGCGCGCTCCCGTGCGAAGCCCCAGTCGAGCACGTCGTGGGGGGACCCGGGGTGGTCGACGACGAGGACCGCGTTGAGGAAGTCGTCCTGCTCCACCCCGCCCCACGGTGGGGTCGCGTAGACGGAGGAGACGCGACGAAGGATGCCCTCCCGGGCGGCGGCGGCCACCGCCCCACGGAGCAGGTCGAGAGAATCCCCCTGGTTTCCGCCGATCGACAGCACGGCCCGACAGGTCACCGGTCCACACCCGGGCCGTCGACGTGGACACGCGAGCGTCGGGCCACCACCGCGACGTCCGCGAACTCGGCCGGGATGGGGGCCTGCGGCTTGTGCAGCGTCACCTCGACCGCGTGTGCCTGCGGGGCCAGGTCCATGATCCCGTCGGCGATCTGCGAGGCCACCGTCTCGATCAGGTCGCGGGGGGCCCCGGACACCACGTCGCGGGCGAAGAGCGCCAGCGCACCGTAGTCGACCGTGTCGGCGAGGTCATCGGACGCCGCGGCCGCGGTGAAGTCGGTCCACAGGACCAGGTCCACGAGGAAGTCCTGGCCGTCGCGTCTCTCGTGCTCGAAGACACCGTGGTTGCCACGGACCCGCAGGCCCCTCAGTTCGATCCGGTCCGCCATCAGCCTTCCTCCACCCCTCCGGCCGCCCAGGCGGCCGTCACCCGTACGGCGTCGGCGCTCGGCGGGACGTCGTGGACTCGCACGGCCCACGCCCCCGCCGCCGCCGCGAGAGCGGTGACTGCCGCGGTGGC
>NZ_JAALEB010000363.1:0-3763 GCF_014145165.1 Dietzia sp. Cai40
GGCCGCGCGGAGGGCGGTCCGGGCCGCCTCCAGGTGATGGGGATCGTCGGTGATGCAGGTGACCACGGTCCCGGAGCCCTGCTCGGCCGCCGCCAGGATCGCCAGGGCGGGCACGCCGGGAGCGGGCGAGATGCACACCGCGGTGCGGGCTCCGGTCAGTCGGGCGACCAGCCGGATCACCTCGGCGGTCAGCGCGTCCGGAGAGGCGGCACCCAGTTCGGCCGCGTCCGCACGGGCGGGGGCGTAGAGCGAGTCGTCGACCAGATCGGAGCTGCGGCGCGCGAGGTCGGCGAGCCGGGAACGGTCGGAGGCGGGGACGTCAGTCGAATCGGACACCCGAGCAGCGTATCGCCGCGCACGCGGACGACGTGTCCAACGCGCGGTGATCGGATCGGTATGAGACTCTCAGGGGGATCTCAGTACGGGTATACCGTGAGGACAGCCCGATGAGAGAGGGTGGGCACACGTCGTTCCACGAGGGGGCGACGGAACACCGCGCGGACGACTTGCGAGGAGCCCGCGCCGGAAGGCGGCGGCAGCGCATGTACTCGCAGACGGTGCACGAGACGGCGATCGCTCCCGGCGGTGACCACGACGAGGCGGTCGGTACCGCCCGCTTCGACGCGAGTGGTGACGCCGCCGACATGCCCTCCTGGTCCCAGCTCGTCGCCCAGCACGGGGACAGGGTCTACCGGCTCGCATTCCGGCTCTGCGGCAACGCCCACGACGCGGAGGACATCACCCAGGAGGCGTTCATCCGGGTGTTCAGGTCCCTGGACAAGTACAAGCCGGGCACCTTCGAGGGATGGATGCACCGGATCGTCACCAACCTCTTCCTCGACATGGCGCGGCGTCGGTCTCGCATCCGCTTCGAGGCGCTCCCGGAGGACGCCGAGCGGGTCCCGGGTCGTGAGCGCAGTCCGGAGCAGGTCCTGTCGGAGGAGACCTTCGACCCGGTCCTGCAGACCGCCCTGGCCAATCTCTCCCCGGAGTTCCGCGCGGCGGTGGTGCTGTGCGACATCGAGGACCTCAGCTACGAGGAGGTCGGCCGGATCCTCGGGGTCAAGATGGGGACGGTCCGCAGCCGCATCCACCGGGGTCGTTCCGCGTTGCGTGCCGAGCTCGAGGCGGCCGGTGTGACCGGGGTCCACCAGAGCGTCGACTGATCCCCCCGGGAGCTCCCGGGAACCACCGGAGTATCCCGTGCGTTGATCATCCCGGGCGGTCAGAGCCCGGCCCCGAGGGCAGACGGACGAGGAGGCGCGAGGGTGGACCGACACCAGTCAGGACGCGGGTCCACTCCCGAGTACCGGTTGTCGCGGGACTCGGTCCGTGAGGTCGCCGGGAGTACGCCACCCCCTCGATCAGAACCGCACTTCCTCTCCACCGACCACCTCTCCACCGAGGCGGCGGCAGCGTACGTGGACGGCTGCCTCCCGCCCGCGGGACAGGTCCGCGCGGACGCCCACCTCGCTCTGTGCCCGCAGTGTCGACGCGAGGTGGCCGAACAACAGGACGCACGTCGCGCTCTCCGGGGATCCGGGCCGATCCACATGCCCGGTGATCTGCGGGAGCGCCTCCGCCTCCTCGGGGAGGAGCCGACCCGGGAACCCACAGGCGCCCCGGTGCCCCCGCCCGGGAGCAGGTGGTCGAGGCTCCTGCGCCGCCTGCGTTCGTCCGGCCGTTAGGCTGGGGCGCGTGGAGGACGAGACTGGTGTGCCCGGACCGGCGGAACGGGACGTCGACCCCGACCGGCCGCTTCGCGAGCCTGCGCCGATCCACAGGCCCGTCGTGGACGAGGCCTCCGCCGAGCGCTTCTCCCGACCGCCCGGGGTGACAGGAGGATTCGACCCCCGGCGTCCACAGGCTCCGGTCGATCACTCCGCTCAGGACCGCCATTCCGGCCCGCACCGGCACTCCGGCGCGGCGGGCGGGCACGACGCCGACCCGGCACTGGCCGCCGCGTTCGGGCCGTCGGGTGACACCGTCGGTGGTATCGAGCGGCATCCGGGTTGGCAGGACCGGGTCGAGGTGCCACAGCCCGCCCCGCCCGACCCGTGGCGGGATCCCCACGCCCCGGTGGGGTTCGGAACCCCCGCCCTGCAGGCGGCGGACGAGCCCGGACCGGAGGATCTGTCGGGTGCGGACGTGCCCCCGCAGCCGAGGCTCTCACTCTCCGAGGCTCTGTTCGAGCGGCGACTGAGCAGGCAGGCGCTGGCAGGGGCGACCGCCGCCGTCGCCGTCATCGCCCTCGTGGGAGGGGGGATCGGCGCGGTCGTGGCCGATTCCGCCCGCGTCCTCACCACGTCGACGGTCCGCATCGCCGACGCGCCGGCGAACGTCATCCGGCCCGACAACCCGGTCGGTGAGGTGGCGCAACGGGTCCAACCGGCGGTGGTCCACATCCAGGTCTCCACGGCCTCGGCCCGGGGTGAGGGCTCCGGCATCGTCATAGACCCGCAGGGTTACATCGTCACCAACAACCACGTCGTCACCATGGACGGCGCCGCCGACAGGGCGGACATCGACGTCGTCTTCCCGGACGGGTCCAGGGCATCGGCCGAGTTGGTCGGCCGCGACCCGGCGACCGACCTGGCGGTGCTGAAGGTCGACGACGTCCAGAACCTCACCGTCGCGACCCTCGGTGATTCCGATCGGGTGCAGGTGGGCGAACAGGTCGTCGCCATCGGGTCGCCCCTCGGCCTGGCCCGGACGGTCACCGAGGGCATCGTGTCGGCCACCCAGCGGCCGATCGCCCTGGGGGAGTCCACCTCCGACGGGGACGTGGTGATCGACGCCATCCAGACCGACGCGGCCATCAATCCCGGCAACTCGGGTGGTCCGCTCATCGACGCCAGCGGGGCGGTGATCGGGATCAACACCTCCATCTTCACCCAATCCGGTGGGTCGATCGGGCTCGGGTTCGCCATCCCCGTCAACGATGTGCGCGACATCGCCACCTCGCTGATGAGCGAGGGCTCCGTACGTCACGCGACCATCGGCGTGAACGCGCGCAAGGCGGAGAACGGCAACGTGGAGGGTGCGGAGCTGGTCAACGTGCGGGAGGGGTCGCCCGCACAGGAGGCCGGGCTCCGGGAGGGCGACGTGGTGACGAGTGTCGGGGAACGCGGTGTCCGGTCCTCCGACGAGCTCATCGTGGCCGTCCGACGGGCGGGCGCGGACGTCGACGTGCCGGTCGAGGTCATCCGCGACGGTGCACGGATCGAGGTGACCGTCCGACCCGTACTCGCCTGACCCGCTCGGGGCCGGCAGGTCGCCGGCGCCGGTGGCCGGTCGTCCGAGGTCGTGGTGCCGGTCGGTGCCGGGACGACGTATCCTCGGAGGCGATGTTCACTAACGTGGGGTGGTCCGAGCTCCTGGTGCTCGGCGTGATCGCGCTCGTGGTCCTGGGGCCCGAGCGCCTACCCGAGGCCGCCCGCTGGCTGGCCTCGGCGATCCGCAAGGTCAAGGACTTCGCGGGCACCGCCCAACAACAGCTCCGTGACGACTACGGGGCCGACTTCGAGGAGTTCCGCGAGCCGCTCAAACAACTGAGCGACCTGAGGGGCATGAGCCCCCGCGCGATGGTGACCAAGCACCTCCTTGACGGCGACGACTCCTTGTTCACGGGGGACTTCGGCGCGGCCGCGCCAGCGGGAGGACCGCGGTCGACGGGTCCACAGGCGGCCGGACGCCAGTCGACCGGGCCACAGTCGACCGGGCCACAGGCGACCGGGCCACAGGCGACGGACGCCCGGGCGGC
>NZ_JAALEB010000364.1:0-6696 GCF_014145165.1 Dietzia sp. Cai40
CCCCGCCCAACGAGAAGAGCGTCCCGCACACCCCGCCCTCGGGCGATGTGTGCGGAACGCTCTTCTCGACGGGGCCGGCCCCCGGGGGAGCAGCCCCCAGGCGTCAGGGGGCCCAGGTCCGGGCGCCCACGGTGCTGCCCACTGTCTCGTCGGGGACCACGGCCTCGTCGGCGTACGCGCGGTTCACGGCCGAGACCACGGCGCGCAGTGTCGCGGTGGTGATGGAACCGGCCCGGCCGACGCCCCAGAACACCCGGTTGCCGAACTGCACCTCGACGTACGCCGCCGCGGTGGCGTCGTCGCCGGCGGTCATGGCGTGCTCCGAGTAGTCGAGGATGCGCACCTCGTCGTCGAACATCTCGTTGAGCGCGGCGACGAACGCCGCCAGGGGGCCGTTACCGGACCCCGTCAGCTCCTTGGTCTCGCCCTTCCACTTGACCACGGCGTCGATCGAGTCCACGCCGTCGTCGGTCTCGGCCGGGTCGAGCTGCTGGGAGATCCGCTCCATGGGGGAGACGCGGTCCAGGTACTCGAGGGTGAAGATGTCCCACATCTGCTTGGGCGTGACCTCGCCACCCTCGGAATCGGTGACGTTCTGCACCAGGGCGGAGAACTCCATCTGCAGGCGCCGCGGCAGCTGCAGGCCGTAGTCGCTCTTCATGATGTAGGCGACGCCGCCCTTGCCGGACTGCGAGTTCACGCGGATCACGGCCTCGTAGGTGCGGCCCTCGTCCTTGGGATCCACGGGCAGGTAGGGAACCTCCCACGTGATGTCGGTGATGTCCTCGCCCCGCGCGTCGGCCTCGACCTGCAGTGCGTCGAAGCCCTTGTTGATCGCGTCTTGGTGCGAGCCCGAGAAGGCGGTGAAGACCAGGTCGCCGCCGTAGGGGTGACGCTCGGGTACGCGCAGCTGGTTGGCGTACTCGACGGTGCGGCGGATCTCGTCCATGTCCGAGAAGTTGATCTGCGGGTCGACGCCGCGGGTGAGCAGGTTCATGCCCAGCGTCACCAGGCAGACGTTGCCGGTGCGCTCGCCGTTGCCGAACAGGCATCCCTCGATGCGGTCGGCGCCGGCCTGGAAGGCCAGCTCGGCGGCGGCCACGCCGGTGCCACGGTCGTTGTGCGGGTGCAGCGACAGGATCGTGGAGTCGCGGCGCGCCAGATTGCGGTGCATCCACTCGATCTGGTCGGCGTACACGTTGGGCGTGGCCATCTCGACCGTCGCGGGCAGGTTGAGGATGATCGGGTTCTCCGGAGTGGCGCCCACGACCTCGGTGACGGCGTCGCAGACCTCCTTGGAGAACGCGAGCTCGGTGCCGGTGAACGACTCCGGGGAGTACTCCCAGCGCCAGTTGGTGTCCGGGTAGTCCTTCGCGATGGCGGTCACCAGCTCGGCGGCGTCGGTGGCGATCTTCTTGATCGCGTCCCTGTCCTTACGGAACACGACCTTGCGCTGCAGGATCGAGGTCGAGTTGTAGAAGTGCACGATCACGTTGGACGCGCCTTCGCACGCCTCGAACGTGCGGCGGATCAGGTCCTCCCGGCACTGCACCAGCACCTGGATGGTGACGTCGGAGGGGATCGCCTCGTCCTCGATGATCTCGCGGACGAAGTCGTAGTCGGTCTGCGAGGCAGACGGGAACCCGACCTCGATCTCCTTGTAACCCATGCGGACCAGCAGTTCGAACATCCGGCGCTTGCGGGCCGGGCTCATGGGGTCGATCAGCGCCTGGTTGCCGTCGCGCAGATCCACGGCGCACCACTGGGGCGCGTGGGTGATGACCTTGTCCGGCCAGGTGCGGTCGGGCAGCGAGACGTCCTCGACCTCCTCCGCGAAGGGCCGGTACCGGTGGGCCGGCATCGAGGAGCCCTTCTGTCGGTTCCACGACGGTTGGTCGGGGCGTCCGGGCTTGGAGGGGGGAGTGATGGTCGACGACGACGAGACGAATGCGTCAGCGGGATTCATTGCGGGGCTCTACTTCCGTGGATTCGATCTGTGGGGATCGGACCGGCGCGACGAGATCCCGCGACGGGGAGCCGGTCCGCCTCAGCGGGCCCCGCCGCGGCACCCAAGAAGGAGCACGCGCTGCATGGCGGTCACGATACACGGTTCCGCGGGGTCTCACGGAATCGGGATGACGAAGGTCGTGGACCCCGTGGTCGCCTCCGGCGGGGAGAGCGGGGAGTCGGCGCCCAGCTCCTGGTCGTGGTGCATCGACCCCCACAGCCGGCGACAGCCGGCCTCCTCGGCGATGCCGAGCGCCTTGTCCACCAGTTGATGGGCGATCCCGCGGCCACGCAGCGGTTCGCTCACCCGGATCCCGTAGACGAACAGGTCCGGGCTGGCGCCCAGGTAGCCGGTCTCCACCGCCACCAACATGCCCACCGGGACCTCGTCCTGCAGCGCCAGCAACAGCAGGTTGGATCCGTTGTCGAGGAAGTCCCGGGTCCACTCCGCGGTGGGTGGGTGGCTGAACAGGTCGTCGGCGGTCAGCACCAGATCGAGGTCGCCGCGCGAGGCGCGACGGATCACGAGCTCCGGCTGCTCCGGCGAGGTCATCTGTTCAGTGTGACAAATACGCGGGCGGTCCGGTGCACGTGAGTGACGGCCGGGTGCGACCGGTACCTCGTCGTCATCGGTTGGCGATCATCCAGTCGATCCAACCGTTCTGGAACGGGACCGACTCGTACCAGGCCGGATTGGTGCCGTCGGGCTGGCGTCGTGCGTGGTCGGAACCGGAATGGATGCCCACCAGCAGGTCGCCGTGGAAGACGGGCCCGCCGGAGTCCCCGGCCCCGTATCCGCCCTGGATGGTGTGGGACCGGCCGATGCGGGATCCGCCCCGCGGCTCCATCCGCTCGAGGCGGGTGAGTCCGGTGCGCAGCTCCGCGGCGCGCTGACCGCCGGGCGAGGTGGCGCCGAAGCCGTGGAACCGCAGCACGTCGCCGGCCACGGGGTCCCTGCCCGCGCGCTTGACGGACGGGGACGGCGCCGGATGCGCCAGCTTGAGCAGCATGACGTCCCCGGCGGGTGCGTGGTAGGCGGCGACGGGGGTGTGCCGCCCGATGCTGCCGGTCTCGAGGGATCCGAACGCCCCGACGATCTGGGGGGTGGCGAGCGAGGCGGTCTCGGCGAACCCGCCCGGGACGGTCGCCCCGTTGCCGAATCCCAGGGTGTACGCGTTCGGGTTGGCGGGGCCGCAGTGTCTGGCCGTCGCCACCCAGTACGGGGCCACCACCACTCCGGAGCAGGGGGTGCCGGGGATGCCGCTGAACGTCGTGATCTGGACGGCCCAGGGCGCCGGCCCGGAGGGGGTGCCGTTGACCACGGCCCCGGCCGTGGGCGCGGAGACGGCGAGCGGGGCGATGACCGCGGCGACCGAGGCGAGCGTCGTCGCCACGAGGCGGGACGTGCGGCGTGACCCCCGGTGGGTGTCACTGCGGGAGTCACTGCGGGAATTGCGGCGGGAATCACGGCGGGAATCGCGGCCGCCCTGTGCGGCGCGGCCGTTGCTCGAGGTGTCGCTGGGGCGGGTGAGACGCATGAGGCTCAGCGTAAGCGATGGGATCGACGTGCGCTGCCGCTCGGGGTGGGTCCTCATGGCTCTGGAATCGCGGCCCGCCCGGCCCGCGTTACCCGGGACCCACCCGGCCCGCGTCAACCGCAGCCCACCCGGCCCGCGTCACCCCGGGACCGACTGGGTCTCCTGGTCGACCTCCTTGTTGGCCAACCGCACGGTCGCCACCACCATCAGGACGAGGGTCGCGGCCAGGATCGCCAGCTCGGGGCCGTCGACGGTGAACCACTCGCCCAGGACCACCACCCCCAGTCCCAGCGCGACGACGGGCGTGGTGACCGTGGAGGCGGGCACCGCCTGGTGCACGGCCCCCGCGGAGAACGACATCTGCTGCAGCGTCAGCGCGATCACCGCCGCCGCCACCAGTCCGTACACCTCGCCCGTGGTGAACACCTCGAGCAACCCGCCCGAGTACCACCGGTCGGCGACACCCTTGGTGAGCAGCGCGACGTAGGCGAACGCGAGACCGCCGGCGACACCCAGGAGCAGCGCGCGGTTGCCGTTGCGGCGTCGGTTCCGGGACAGACGCAGCAGCACGGCGATGACGGCGAGCCCGGCCGCGCACGCGAGCGCCCACTCGTACCAGGGCGGGTGCGCGTCGCCTCCCGTCGGTCGCCCGTAGATCACCAGGACGACCACGCATCCCGCCAGGACGTACCCCCAGAACAACTCGGTCTTGGTCACCCGCCGGCCCGTCACCCAGGCTCCGAGCGGGAGCGCGAAGGTCAGTGAGAGGACGGTGATGGTCTGCACGAGGATGAGCGAGCCGAACGCCAGCGCCCCACCCTGGAAGGCGAATCCGGCCAGGCTGATCGCCATGCCCGACCACCAGTACCTGCTGGCCAGGACGCCGAAGCGACCCTCGAGCCGACCCCCGGCGCGGTCCTTCGTGCGGTGCCGCATCACGGTGCCGAAGGCCTGGCTGAGGGCGGAGGCGAGGGCCAGGAGGACGGCCACCCAAGTTTCAGTCATCGATGATGAGTAAACACCTCCCGTAATGTAGGGCTGCGTTAAGCCGATCAACACCGGAAGGGTGTGACCGCGTGGCACTCGTAGTGCAGAAGTACGGCGGCTCCTCCGTGGAGTCCGCAGAACGTATCCGTCGGGTGGCCGAACGGATCGTCGAGACCAGGAAGGCGGGCAACGACGTCGTCGTCGTCGCCTCCGCGATGGGGGACACGACCGACGAGTTGTTGGACCTGGCGGACCAGGTCTGCCCGGCGCCCCCGCAGCGCGAGATGGACATGCTGCTGACCTCGGGCGAGAGGATCTCCAACGCGCTGTTGGCCATGGCCATCAGTTCGTTCGGGATGGAGGCGTACTCGTTCACCGGCTCGCAGGCCGGGATCATCACCACCACCAAGCACGGCGACAGCCGGATCATCGACATCACACCGGGGCGGGTCCGCGACGCCCTGGACCAGGGCAAGATCGCTCTGGTCGCCGGGTTCCAGGGTGTGTCCCGGGAGACCCGCGACGTCACGACCCTGGGTCGTGGCGGTTCGGACACCACCGCGGTGGCCATGGCGTCCGCGTTGGGCGCCGACGTCTGCGAGATCTACTCGGACGTCGACGGCATCTACACCGCCGACCCCCGGATCGTCCCCGACGCCCGCAAGCTCGACACCATCTCGTACGAGGAGATGCTGGAGATGGCGGCCGTCGGTTCGAAGATCCTCAACCTGCGGAGCGTCGAGTTCGCCCGCAGGTACCACGTGCCCCTGCGCGTGCGCTCGTCGTATTCGACCAACCCGGGCACGCTCGTGGCCGGAAAAGTGGAGGACATCCCCGTGGAAGACGCAGTCCTGACCGGAGTCGCTCACGACGCCTCGGAGGCCAAGATCACGGTCGTCGGGATCCCGGACCAGCCGGGGTACGCCGCCAAGATCTTCCGCGTGGTGGCCGACGCCGAGATCAACATCGACATGGTCCTGCAGAACGTCTCCAAGGCGGAGGGCAAGACCGACATCACCTTCACCTGCCCACGTGAGGTCGGGGCCAGGGCCGTCGAGGTGCTCTCGCAGGCCAAGGACGACCTCGGGATCGACCAGGTGCTCTACGACGACAACGTCGGCAAGGTCTCCCTGGTCGGCGCCGGCATGAAGTCGCATCCGGGCGTCACCGCGACGTTCTGCGAGTCGCTGTCCGAGGCCGGGGTCAACATCGAGCTCATCTCCACCTCGGAGATCCGCATCTCGGCGCTGGTCCGCGAGGACGAGCTCCCCGAGAGCGTCCGCGCCCTGCACGCGGCGTTCGAGCTGGGCGGCGAGGAGGAGGCCCAGGTCTACGCCGGCACCGGCCGCTGACCCGAGCCCCTACACCCCCCACCTCGAGAAGACAGTTCCGCACACATCGCCCGAGAGCGAGTGTGCGGAACTGTCTTTTCGTCGGCGCACTGCCGTGAGTCGGCGCACCGCCGTCACGCGACGCACCGCCGTCAGCCGCCGCGCTCGCGGACGCCGGCCCGGATGTCGGCAGCGGTCGCCTGCGCGTCGCGGGTGACCATCGTGGTGGTGAGGGGGTAGACCAGCCATCCCGCGCGACGGAGTCGGTTCCAGCGGGTGAGGTCCTTGGCGTGTTGCGCCGGGTCGCGGTGGTACTCGCCGTCGTACTCGACGCCGACCTTGAGGTCCCGGCGCCCGAGGTCGAGGTGATAAGGAAGGCCGGGCACGGGGACCTGCGTCTCGAACCCCGTGAGACCGTGATTCATCAGGAACAGTCGGGTCCGGGTCTCCCACGGTGACTGGGCGCCGATGTCACACAGGTCGAGCGCCGCCAGGACCTGGCGTTTTCCGGGGATCCGTCGGGGGGTCATCGCGAGTGGCCGGACGTCGCGCTCCGGGTCGACGCCGATGGACGGACCCGCATCCAGCGCGCAGACGGCGTCCGTCAGGTCACCGCGCCGCGCGATGTCGAACAGCGCCCATGCGGGGCTCGCGGCCAGGCCGGCACCCGCGGTTCCGGTCAGGTGGCACACGTGTTCCCGTGGGATCGTGTACTGGCGGCCGATCATGCCGGGCCGACGTACCCGCGTCGAGCCGGCGGCGAACTCGTCGGGGTAGTCCCGCGGCGGGAACGGGTGGCCGTGTGCGTCGGCGGCCAGCCAGCCGGTCGCGAT